>NZ_JBJHAK010000011.1:0-140154 GCF_054050975.1 Blastococcus sp. SYSU DS0828
GGGTCCTGGCTCACTGTCGACGGTGAGCCAGGACCCCGGCAGGTGAGCCAGGACGTCGCTCAGAGCCCGAGTTCGGCGCGGATCTCGTCGCCGTGCTGGCCGGGCCGCGGAACGCTGCCGACGGCGCCCGGCGTGCGGGAGAACCGGGGGGCCACCTCGGGCTGCCGCACCCCGTCGACCTCGACGAACACCCCCCGCTCGCGGTTGTGCCGGTCCTCGGTCGCCTCCAGCAGCGACCAGACCGGCGCGACGCAGGCATCCGTGCCCTCGAACACCGACCACCACTCGGCGCGGGTGCGGGAGGCGAAGACCCCGGCGAACCGCTCCCGCAGCGCCGGCCACTGCCGGGGATCCTCGCGGCGCGGCAGCGTCTCGTCCCCGGCGAGCCCGAGGCCCTCGAGCAGCGCGGCGTAGAACTGCTCCTCCAGCGCGCCGACGGCGAGGAACTGCCCATCGGCGCAGCGGTAGACGTCGTAGAAAGGCGCCCCGGTGTCCAAAAGGTTGCGGCCGCGGCGGTCGGTCCACACCCCGGCGTCCAGCATCCCGTGGATCATCGTGGTCAGGACGGCGGTGCCGTCGACGATCGCCGCGTCGACCACCTGCCCCTCCCCCGTGGCCCGGGCGTGCAGCAGCGCGGCGAGCGCACCGAGCGCCAGGAACACTCCCCCGCCCCCGAAGTCGCCGAGCAGGTTCAGCGGCGGGGCCGGGCGCTCGTCCGGGCGCCCGCTGGCGCCCAGCGCGCCGGTCAGCGCGATGTAGCCGATGTCGTGGCCGGCGCTGTGCGCGAGCGGCCCGGTCTGCCCCCAGCCGGTCATCCGGCCGTAGACGAGCGCGGGGTGCTCCCCCAGCAGCTCGTCCGGTCCCAGCCCCAGACGCTCCATCACGCCCGGGCGGAACCCCTCCAGCAGGACGTCGGCCCGCCGCACGAGGGCGCGCACCACGCCGACGTCGTCCGGGTCCTTGAGGTCGAGGGCGATCGAGCGCTTGCCGCGGTCGAGCAGCGAGGTCGCGCCCAGCGAGCCCAGCAGTCCCCCGCGGTCGCCCTTGCGGTCGATGCGGACGACGTCGGCACCGAGGTCGGCCAGCAGCATCCCGCAGAACGGACCGGGCCCGAGCCCGGCGAACTCGACGACCCGCACACCTTCCAGCGGTCCCACGGCGTCCTCCCCTGCTCCGGGCCGCGCTCGTGCGACCCTCCCGGAGGCATGCTGCCCGACGCCGCACCCGGGAGGAGAGCCTGGTCACATGGCCTACCTGCTCGCTGCCCTGGGCGGCGCGCTGGGTGCCCTCGCCCGCTGGGCGGTGGCGGAGGCGCTCCCGCCGTCCCCCGCCGGCCTGCCCTGGGCCACCCTCGGCGTGAACGTGACCGGCTGTCTGCTCCTCGGCGCGCTGGCGGCCGTCCTGGTGGCGCGGGCCCCGGGCTCCCCCTGGGCCCGCCCGTTCCTGGGCGTGGGCGTGCTCGGCGGCTTCACCACGTACTCGACCTTCGCGGTGGAGGTGGTGCGGCTGGTGGAGTCCGGCGCGGTCGGCACCGCGCTGTCCTACGTCGCCCTCTCGGTGCTCGGCGGCGTCATCGCCGCGGCCGCTGGGACGCTGGCCGGCCGCACCCTCGCCGGAGGGCCCCGGTGACGCCGTGGCTGGTGGTCGCGGGCGCCCTGGTCGGCGCGCCGCTGCGCCTGCTGGCCGAGCGGGTCGCCGTGGCCCGCCGCGGAACCGGCAGCGTGCTGGGCACCTTCACCGTGAACGTGGCGGGCAGCGCACTGCTCGGCGTGCTCCTCGGGACCGCCACCGCCCCGGCGTGGGTCGTCGCGCTGGTGGGCGTCGGCCTGTGCGGCACCCTCACCACGTTCTCGACGTTCGGCACCGAGGTGGTCCGGCTCGCGGAGGCCCGCGCCCCCCTCCGCGCCGTGGGCTACGTCGCCGCGACCGTGCTGGTGGGACTGGCGGCCGCGGCGGGCGGGTACGTGCTCGGCCGGGTGATCTGAGCGGCCCCGCGCAGCGGGACGGGCCGGTGCTGGATAGGGTCAGGGCGGTATGGCGGAGAACACGGAGCAGAGGGTCGGGGCCGACAGCCCCGTCGTCGTGGTCGCCAACCGGCTGCCGGTCGACCAGGTCACCGATCCCGACGGCAGCACCCGGTGGCAGCGGAGCCCCGGCGGGCTGGTCACGGCGCTCGAGCCGTTCGTCGCCGGGCGCGGTGGCGCGTGGGTCGGCTGGTCCGGGTCCGCCGGCGAGGCGCCCGAGCCCTTCGAGTCCGGTGGCATGTCGCTGATCCCCGTCGAGCTCAGCGAGGAGGAGGTCGACCGCTACTACGAGGGCATGTCGAACGCCTCGCTGTGGCCGCTGTACCACGACGTGGTCGAGAAGCCCGAGTACCACCGCGCCTGGTGGGACACCTACGTGCAGGTCAACAAGCGGTTCGCCGAGCGCACCGCGGCGGTGGCGGCCGAGGGCGCCATCGTCTGGGTGCACGACTACCAGCTGCAGCTGGTGCCGGCGATGCTGCGCCAGGTCCGGCCGGACCTGACCATCGGCTTCTTCCTGCACATCCCGTTCCCGCCCTACGAGCTGTTCACCCAGCTCCCCTGGCGGTCGGCCATCGTGGAGGGCCTGCTCGGCGCGGATCTGGTCGGTTTCCAGCGCCCGTCGGCGGCCGTGAACTTCGTGCAGCTCGCCCGGCGGCTGCACGACCTGAGCTGCAAGCGCGATCAGATCGAGTACGACGGCCGCACGGTGGTGGCCAAGGCCTTCCCGATCTCCATCGACGTCCGGGGCTTCGACGAGCTCGCCTCCTCGCCGGAGGTGCTCGCCCGGGGGAAGGAGATCCGCGCCGAGCTCGGCAACCCGGACAAGATCATCCTGGGTGTCGACCGGCTGGACTACACCAAGGGCATCAGCGTCCGGCTCAACGCGTTCCAGGAGCTCCTCGAGGACGGTGCGATCGAGGCGCCGGACACGGTGCTGGTGCAGGTCGCGACGCCGAGTCGGGAGCGCGTCGAGCACTACGTGCACATGCGGGAGACGATCGAGCAGCAGGTCGGCCACATCAACGGCGTCTTCGGGTCCATCGCCGGCCCGGCCGTCCACTACTTCAACCAGTCGATGCCGCGCGAGGAGCTCGCCGCGCTCTACCGGGCCGCCGACGTCATGCTCGTGACCCCCTACCGCGACGGCATGAACCTGGTGGCCAAGGAGTACGTCGCGGCGCGCGGTGATCTCCGTGGCGCGCTGGTGCTGTCGGAGTTCGCCGGGGCGGCGGCGGAGCTGCGGCAGGCCTTCCTGGTCAACCCGCACGACATCGCCAGCGTCAAGACGCAGCTGGTCCGGGCGCTGCGCATCGAGCCGGCCGAGGCGGCCAAGCGGATGCGGACCATGCGCCGGCACCTGTTCCGCAACGACCTGGACCACTGGGCCAGTTCGTTCTTCGAGGCGCTGCGGGGCCAGGCGTGACCTCCCCCGGCCTCGACGAGGCGCTGACGGCGCTCGCCGCACGCCGACCGCTGCTGGTGGCCAGCGACTACGACGGCGTCCTCGCCCGACTGCGCGACGACCCGGCGGCGGCCGTCCCGGAGCCCGGCGTGGCCGAGGCGCTGGCGCGGCTGGCGGCGGCCGACGGCGTCACGGTGGCCCTGGTCAGCGGTCGCGGGGTGGAGGACCTGCGCCGGACCAGCGGCCTGTCCGGTCCCTTCCGCTGGATCGGCAGCCACGGGGCGGAGTTCGACGGCCCCCTCGCCGGCGCGGACGCCGGTCGGCGGGACGAGCTCGCCGGGGTGCTGCGGCCGCTGGTCGAGAGCACGCCCGGCGCCCGGCTGGAGATCAAGCCGGCCAGCGTCGCCGTCCACGTGCGGCAGGTGGCCGATCGCACCCGAGCGGCCGAGCTGCTGGAACAGGCCCGCCGGGCGGTGGATCCGTCACTGACGCTCAAGCCGGGCAAGGACGTCCTCGAGGTCGCCGTCACCGACGCGCACAAGGGCGCCGCGCTGCAGCGGCTCGTCGGCGAGCTGGGTGCCCGGGCGGCGCTGTACCTGGGCGACGACGTCACCGACGAGGACGCGTTCCGGGCGCTGCGGCCGGATGACCTGACGGTCAAGGTCGGCGACGGCGAGACAGCCGCCCGCCACCGCGTGACCGGGCCCGAGGACGTGGTGGGCCTCCTCGGGGCGCTCGCCGACCGCCTGGGCTGAGCCCGCTCCGTCTCCGTGTCGCACCGCGCGGCGCGCGGCCGGACCGCTGCCCGGCGGTCACCGGGCCCTGGGGTGTCGACATGCCCGCAATACCCTTCCTCGAAATGCGGGAATGGACCTGGCACGCGACGACGAGCGTCTCGGGATTGTCGATGAATCGCGTGCCGGAGTCGCTGACCCGGCGATGGCATAACGATGTGCAATCCGCTGCGGAACGGTGCTCTGCGACCTGGGTGGAGTCACCACAATGAGCGAGCCGCCACACCGGCGGGCACCTCTCCCCCAGGACGGTCCAGCGTGCACGCACCACTCCCCTCCCCCGGTACCCGGCGGCGTGCCGGGTGGTTCGCCGACCGCCCCCTGGCGGTGAAGTTCGGCATCCTGATCGGTGTCGTCGTGACCGCCTTTGCGGGGCTGCTGTCCGCGGTCCTGGTCGGCAATGCGACGGTGCACGACGCGAACGCCGAGCTGCAGCGCCTCAACGAGGCCGAGGAGCTGGTGCTCCAGCTCGACACCCGGGCCAGCGAGCTGAAGGTGGACGGCTTCAAGACGCTCGTCCGGGAGGACCCCCAGGCCCAGCGCGCGGAGCTCGCCGAGGACATCGCCACGCCCGAGGGCATGCTGGCCGAGCTCGCCACGATCCGCCTCAGCGGCCGGGCGGCCGACTCGGTGGCCGGCCTGTCCGAGAGCTTCGAGGCCTACACCGATGCCATCTCCGCGTGGGTGGACCTGGCCGTCGCCGACCCCGCCGCGATGCGGCCGCGCTGGGAGGAGATCCAGCAGGCGAACGACCTGACCGACGGCGCCGTCAGCGAGGCCAAGGACGTCCTGGGGACCGAGAGCGACGCCGCGCAGGTCCGGCTCGACGAGGCGCTGGCGCGGGCGGCGGTCGTGGCGGAGATCGCGGCCGCCGTCGGCGTCCTGGTGATCATCGGGATCAGCGTGCTGACGCTGCGCTCGGTCACCCGGCCGGTCCAGCGGGTCAAGCAGTCCCTGGACGCCCTCGCGACGGGCGACATGACCGTGGACACCGGGGTCTCCTCCCGGGACGAGGTCGGCCAGATGGCGGCCGCGCTCGACACCGCCCGGGCCAGCCTGCGGGGTGTGCTCACCTCGGTCGCCGACTCGGCGAACGCCGTCGCGGCGTCGTCGGAGGAGCTGTCGGCCTCCTCGGCGCAGATCGCGGCGGGTGCGGAGGAGACCTCGACGCAGTCCGGGGTGGTGGCCTCGGCGGCCGAGGAGGTCTCCCGCAGCGTGGAGACGGTCGCCGCGGGTGCGGAGCAGATGGGCGCCTCGATCCGGGAGATCGCCAGCAACGCGGCGGAGGCCAGCGAGGTGGCGGCGCGTGCGGTGACGGCGGCGGAGACCACCACCGCCACCGTGGCCAAGCTGGGCGAGTCCTCGGCGGAGATCGGCAACGTCGTCAAGGTGATCACGAGCATCGCCGAGCAGACCAACCTGCTGGCGCTCAACGCCACCATCGAGGCCGCGCGGGCCGGTGAGGCCGGCAAGGGCTTCGCGGTGGTGGCCAACGAGGTGAAGGAGCTGGCGCAGGAGACGGCGAAGGCGACCGAGGACATCGCCCGCCGGGTGCTGGCGATCCAGGGCGACACGACGGCGGCGGTGGCCGCGATCGAGGAGATCTCCTCGATCGTCGCGCAGATCTCCGACCGGCAGACCACCATCGCGTCCGCGGTGGAGGAGCAGACGGCGACGACGAACGAGATGTCACGATCGGTGCAGGAGGCCGCCGGCGGCACCGGCGAGATCGCGGCCAACATCACCGGGGTCTCCTCCGCGGCCGACTCGACCACCCAGGCGCTGACCCAGACGCGGGTCGCCGTGGACGAGCTGTCCCGGATGGCGGCGGACCTGCGGACCACCGTGGGGCGCTTCGTCTACTGACGCACCGCCGGCGACTCCCCGAGGCGGGGGGCTTCCGACCATTCCGGTCGGGCGCCCCCCGCCTCTCCTCGTGCTCGGGTCGACAAATCTGCCGGCCTGAGAATGGTCACCCGGGCATTTTCCGCGGCACGCGCGACACGGACTTCTTCAACGTTGAGAAACCGATCGGTCGGGTGACGATCTGCTCGCACCGAACGCACTCCGAACCCCCGGGGCAGGGCAGTCGGCCCGCCCGCTCGAGAACGAGGAAGCCTCGCCATGTCCGCACCACGGCCCGACGCAACAGGTCGGCACTGGTACCGCGACCGCGGTATCGGGACACGGATCTTCGCGGTCTGCGCCGCCCTCCTGCTGGGCATGCTGGCCGCCACGGTCACCGGCATCACCGGCACCCAGCGCGTCGCCGATCTGCACGCCGAGGCGCGCGACGCGGTCGCTGCGCAGCGCGTCGTGGAGGGGGCGCGCTACGACCTGCTCTGGGCCGCCAACTGGCAGAACATCACCGCCTGGAAGGCGCGGGTCGAGGGCGGCGCCGTGGCCGCGGCTGCCGATGGCGACAACGTCGCCGCCTACCGCGACGGCGCGACCGGCTTCGAGGCCCTCTTCGACCTGGACCGCGACCAGCTGGACGCCGACGCCGAGGCCAGCCTCGAGGTGATCGAGCGGAACTGGGCGCTGATGAGCGACTACAACGAGCAGATCTTCCTGCTGTGGCAGCAGGGGCGCCTCGACGAGGGCGACGCCCTCTCGCAGGGCGAGAAGTGGGACGTCTTCTACGTCCTCGACCAGGCGATGGTGGAGCTGGTCGCGTCGGTCGACGCCCGGGTCGCGGAGTCCGAGGCCGCGGTCGCCGACGCACGCAGCGAGACGCTGACGGTCTCCCTGGTCGTCTCCGGCCTGGCGTTCGTGCTCGGTGGCGCCCTGGCGCTGCTCGTCTCCCGCAGCATCACCGGCGGGGTCCAGGAGGTCAAGGCCGGGCTCGAGCGGCTGGCCGCACGCGACCTGACCACCCGGCTGGCGGTGCGCGGCCGTGACGAGATCGGTCAGATGGCCACGGCGCTCAACACCGCCGCCGACGCGATGGCGACCACCATCGCCGACATCGTCTCCTCGGCGGACGCGGTCGCGGCCAGCTCGGAGGAGCTGAGCGCCTCCTCGGCGCAGATCGCGGCCTCGGCCGAGGAGACCAGCGCCCAGTCGGGTGTGGTGTCCGGTGCGGCGGAGGAGGTGTCGCGCAGCGTGGAGACGGTCGCGGCCGGTGCGGAGCAGATGGGTGCCTCGATCCGGGAGATCGCGTCCAACGCGGCGGAGGCCAGCGAGGTGGCGGCTCGTGCGGTGACGGCGGCGGAGACGACGACGGCGACGGTGGCGAAGCTGGGGGAGTCCTCGGCCGAGATCGGCAACGTCGTCAAGGTCATCACGAGCATCGCGGAGCAGACGAACCTGCTCGCCCTGAACGCGACCATCGAGGCCGCGCGGGCCGGGGAGGCCGGCAAGGGCTTCGCGGTGGTCGCGAACGAGGTGAAGGAGCTGGCGCAGGAGACGGCGAAGGCGACCGAGGACATCGCCCGCCGGGTGCAGGCGATCCAGGGCGACACCACGGCCGCGGTCGCCGCGATCGGGGAGATCTCCTCGATCGTCGCGCAGATCTCCGACCGGCAGACCACCATCGCCAGTGCGGTGGAGGAGCAGACGGCGACGACCAGCGAGATGTCGCGGTCGGTGCAGGAGGCCGCCGGCGGCACCGGGCAGATCGCGGAGAACATCACAAGTGTCTCCACGGCCGCGGACGCCACGACCCAGGCGCTGACCCAGACCCGCACCGCTGTGGACGAGCTGTCCCGGATGGCCGCCGACCTGCGCAGCACCGTCGGGACGTTCAGCTACTAGCAGGACCCCCGTCCCGCCTCATCTATCGCACGCGCGGGGTGAGGCGGGACGGAGGCCGCCGAGGGGCGCTCGACCAACGGTCGGGCGCCCCTCGGCGCGTGTCCGGAAAATGGCGCCCCTTGCGGGACGTCGCACAGGTGAGCGCCCGCTGTCGACAATGGTGGAATGTCGCCATCGCGACCGAGTCGACTCGTTGACTCCGTTTCCAAATCGTTGTGTCCGCCATTTCCCAACACGCACAGAAAGGCTCGACACCTGACAGTTCGTGGCCTTAGCTTCTCCGCAGCAACCGAAAGCGGTGGCGGATTCGTCCGTCGTCCGTCGTCCGTCTCCGGATCGGGTTGCACTCGGATCCCTCTCCAGAACGGACTTCTCCCATGGCACATGTCGCGCGCCGCGCGCTCGGCCGGATGTCGGTATCCGCCAAGATCCTCAGCTCCGTCTCGGTCGCGGTCGTCGCCGGCATCGCCGTCGGCACCGTGGGTTGGAGCTCCCTCGGCGATGCCGCCGACAAGGCCGACGCCACCTACCGGGAGAGCACCCAGGCGCTCGTGCAGGTCGAGGAGATGCGCTCGCAGCTGCTGACCCTCCAGCTCAACCAGACGGCCCTGCTGCTGCCGAACGTCAGCCAGGAGAACGCCACGACGTGGGCCGCGGGCGCCACGGCGGCCGCCGAGGCGTTCGGCGCGGCCGGTTCCGCCTACCTCGGCACGGCGCCCGCCGCCGAGCAGCGGGCCCTGGCCGAGCAGTCCCTGGACACCTACGGCACCTGGGGCGAGGTCTACGCCCAGACGCGGCAGGCCTACAGCGCCGGCGACGCCGCCGCGGCCGGCACGCTGTACGCGCAGTCCTCGAAGCTCATGGACCAGCTGACCGGGGAGATCGACCAGCTCCTGGCCTCCGAGATCTCCGAGGCGAGCTCCTCCGCCGCCGCGGTCGCCGACACCAGCGAGCGGGCGCGGACGCTCGTCATCGCCCTGCTGGCCATCGGCTCGGCCATCGCCCTCGCGGTGGGCTTCTTCGTCGCGCGCGGCATCCGCCGGAACCTGGAGAAGGTGCAGCACGTGATCCAGGGCCTGGCCGAGGGGGACCTCACCCGGCAGACCGGTGTCCAGCAGTCCGACGAGATCGGGCGGATGGCCACCGCTCTCGACGAGGCCCAGGAGTCCCTGCGCGCCGTGATGGCCTCCGTCGTCTCCTCGGCGGACGCGGTCGCGGCCAGCTCGGAGGAGCTGAGCGCGTCGTCGGCGGAGATCTCGACGTCGGCGCAGGAGACCTCCGCCCAGTCGGGTGTGGTGGCCTCGGCGGCCGACGAGGTGTCGCGGAACGTGCAGACGGTCGCGGCCGGCGCGGAGCAGATGGGTGCCTCGATCCGGGAGATCGCGTCCAACGCGGCGGAGGCCAGCGAGGTGGCGGCGCGTGCGGTGACGGCGGCGGAGACGACGACGGCGACGGTGGCGAAGCTGGGGGAGTCCTCGGCGGAGATCGGCAACGTGGTGAAGGTGATCACGAGCATCGCGGAGCAGACGAACCTGCTGGCGCTCAACGCCACCATCGAGGCGGCGCGGGCGGGTGAGGCCGGCAAGGGCTTCGCGGTGGTGGCGAACGAGGTGAAGGAGCTGGCGCAGGAGACGGCGAAGGCGACCGAGGACATCGCCCGCCGGGTGCAGGCGATCCAGGGCGACACCACGGCCGCGGTGGCCGCGATCGGGGAGATCTCCTCGATCGTCGCGCAGATCTCCGACCGGCAGACCACCATCGCCAGTGCGGTGGAGGAGCAGACCGCCACGACGAACGAGATGTCCCGATCGGTGCAGGAGGCCGCTGACGGCACCGGGCAGATCGCGGCGAACATCTCCAACGTCTCGGGTGCGGCGGACTCCACCACGCAGTCGCTGACCCAGACCCGCACCGCTGTCGACGAGCTGTCCCGGATGGCCGCCGACCTGCGTAGCACCGTCGGGAAGTTCAGCTACTGATCCCCGGCGGCCGCACCGGCCGCACCCTGATCCGAGAGCGCACGGCCGGCCGGCCGTGCGCTCTCGGCGTTCTGCGCGCACCCATGCCACCGGTCGGTGGACCTGCGCAGCCGGGTGGGCGAAAGTGCCATGTCGACACGAGAAATGCGATGGGCGGACGTTCTCGTCCGGTGCCGAGACACGCGCCATCAAACGCTCAACCGGTGTTTCTGGACCGTTTACATTCTTGTCCTCGTCACAGCGCGGACCGACCGCGGTGGCGCGCATTCAGCAATCCATCTCCTTTCCGTTCGGAGCACCATGTCCGCTCTTCCTGCATCCCACCGCCGGAGCCCCTCCGGCTGGTTCACCAGCCGGCCGCTGGCGGTGAAGATCGGCGCCGCCCTAGGCGTCCTCGCCGTGGTCGCTATCGCCCTGACCGGGCTCGCCGTGCAGCGGCTGGGCAGCCTGGCGGAGTCCGGGGACCATCTGTACGGCGACTCGATCGTCCCGCTGAACAAGCTGGCCGAGGTGCAGCGCACGTTCCAGGGGGACCGTGCGCGCAACAACATCTACGGCTTCGTCGCCCCGGCCGCCCGGGCGGAGCTCGACGCCACGCTGCTCGAGCGCCGCGAGCAGCTCGAGCGGGAGCAGGAGGCCTACGTCGAGACCCTCAACGACCCCGCGGACTTCGCCGCGGTGGCCGAAAGCATCGATGCGTACTACGCCGTCGTCGACGAGCAGCTGTACCCGGCTGCGCGGGCTGGTGACGTCGCGACCGTCCAGCGGTTGGTGTCGGGTGAGCTGGCGCAGGCGGGCCGGGCGCTGTCCGACGCCTTCGGTGCCGAGCAGGAGCGCCAGGCCGCCGACGCGCAGCGTGACGCCGCAGCCGGTGACGACCTCGCGGCCTCGGCGACCGTCTTCCTGTGGACCGCGCTGGCCGTCGGCATCGCCGTCGCGTCCGCCCTGGCCGCGTGGGTGGTCCGGCAGATCGTCCGGACCGTGCGCTCGGTGCAGGCCTCGGTGGAGGCCCTCGCCAAGGGCGACCTGACCGTCCGCCCCGAGGTCACCTCGGGTGACGAGCTCGGCCGCATGGCGCAGGCGCTCGCCGCCGCCCAGGACAGCCTGCGTGAGGTCCTGGCGGGCGTGGCGGGGTCGGCGGACGCGGTGGCGGCATCGTCGGAGGAGCTGTCGGCGTCGTCGGCGCAGATCTCCGCGGGTGCGGAGGAGACCGCGGCGCAGTCGGGTGTGGTGTCCGGTGCCGCGGAGGAGGTGTCCCGCAGCGTGCAGACGGTGGCCGCGGGCGCGGAGCAGATGGGTGCCTCGATCCGGGAGATCGCGCAGAACGCGAACGAGGCGGCACGGGTGGCCGCGGCGGCGGTGAGCGAGGCCGAGACGACGACGACGACGATCACCAGGCTGGGGGAGTCCAGCAAGGAGATCGGCGACGTGGTGAAGGTGATCACGAGCATCGCGGAGCAGACGAACCTGCTGGCGCTGAACGCCACGATCGAGGCGGCGCGGGCGGGTGAGGCCGGCAAGGGCTTCGCGGTGGTGGCCAACGAGGTGAAGGAGCTGGCGCAGGAGACGGCGAAGGCGACCGAGGACATCGCCCGCCGCGTGGAGGCGATCCAGGGCGACACCGGGGGCGCGGTCGCGGCGATCGGGCGGATCAGCGAGGTGATCGCCCAGATCAACGACTACCAGACGACGATCGCCTCGGCGGTGGAGGAGCAGACGGCGACGACCAGCGAGATGTCGCGGTCGGTGCAGGAGGCCGCCGGTGGCACGACGCAGATCGCGGAGAACATCTCCGGGGTCTCGACGGCCGCGGACTCCACGACGCAGGCGCTGACCCAGACCCGCACCGCCGTCGACGAGCTGTCACGGATGGCCGCCGACCTGCGCACCACCGTCGGGAGGTTCACCTACTGACCTGACGCGAGCTTCCCCCGGCCGGGCCGGGTGGTGACCCCTTCCCCGGTCGCCACCCGGCCCGCGTCGTTCCTGGACGGGTGCCCGGGTGGGCGAGGGCTCGGCGGTGCCGCCGTCCGCGCCGGGGCGGCTCGGCAAATTCTCGTCAAGTCGACACGGGAAATGCGATTGCCGGCCATTCTCGGCGATGCCGTGCGACACGTCGATGATTGGTGCAACGTCAATCTTGGAAGTGTCCTAACATTTTGCTCGTCGCCTCGGCCCTACGTGTCGGCCGCGCCTCCACCGAGGTGTTTCGTTCGCTTCCCGACGAAGTCCTCGGCCCACCCCGCTGCCCTATTCCTGGAGAACCGTCATGTCCGCCGCCGCTCGTTCCACTCATGCCACCGGGCCCTCCCGCTCACCGCTCTCCTGGTGGGGCGACCGATCGGTGAAGACCAAGGTCCTCACGACCGTCTCGGCCGCGGGCGTCGTCGCCGGCGCCATCGGGGTGCTCGGACTCCAGGCACTCAGCGCGTCCGCCACGGCGGCGGATCAGCTGTACGAGGACAACCTCCTGGGCGTCGCGGCCGCCGCCGACATGGACGGGTTGCTCGGTGACATGCGCGTCAACCTGCGCGACACGGTCCTCGGCACGGATACGGCGGCCAAGATCGCCGACATCGACAACCTGAGCGCCGAGCTCCAGGCCGTCGTCGCGGAGTACCGCGCCGGGACCAGCGCACCGGAGAAGCTCGACATCCTCGATGGGGTCGACGCCGACATCAGCAGCTACGTCGCCTTCCAGAAGGACGTCCTCGTCCCCTACGCGCAGAAGCAGGACTTCGCCAGCTGGATGAGCGCGAACGCGGAGCAGGGGGCGCCGCTCGCCGAGAAGATGGGCGGCGGCATCCAGGCGCTACGGGACATGGAGGCCGAGGAGGCGAGCCAGGCGGCCGCCGCGATCCGCAGCGAGTACGAGAGTCAGCGCGTCGTGTCGATCATCATCATGGTCGTCGGGATCGCCCTGGCGCTGGCGGGGGGCCTCTACGTCGCCACGGGCATCGCCCGCTCCACCCGCAAGGTGCAGGACGTCGCGACCGGCCTGGCCGCTGGTGACCTGACGCGCTCCAGTGGCCTGACCACCAAGGACGAGCTGGGCCGGATGGGCCAGGCGCTGGACTCCGCGGTGACCGACCTCCGGGCGGTGATGGCCTCGGTCGTCGGGTCGGCGGACGCGGTCGCGGCTTCCTCCGAGGAACTGAGCGCTTCGTCGGCGCAGATCTCGGCCGGTGCCGAGGAGACCTCCGCACAGTCGGGCGTGGTTTCCACCGCCGCCGAGGAGGTCAGCCGCAACGTGCAGACCGTCGCCGCCGGCGCGGAGCAGATGGGCGCTTCGATCCGGGAGATCGCCAGCAACGCGGCGGAGGCCAGCGACGTCGCCACCCGCGCGGTGCAGGCCGCCGAGACCACCACGGCCACGGTCGCCAAGCTGGGGGAGTCCTCGGCGGAGATCGGCAACGTCGTCAAGGTGATCACGAGCATCGCGGAGCAGACGAACCTGCTCGCCCTGAACGCCACCATCGAGGCGGCGCGGGCGGGTGAGGCCGGCAAGGGCTTCGCCGTGGTGGCGAACGAGGTGAAGGAGCTGGCGCAGGAGACGGCGAAGGCGACCGAGGACATCGCCCGGCGCGTGCAGGCCATTCAGGGCGACACGACGGCCGCGGTGACCGCGATCGGGGAGATCTCCACGATCGTCGCGCAGATCTCCGACCGGCAGACCACCATCGCCTCGGCGGTGGAGGAGCAGACGGCCACCACCAACGAGATGTCCCGCTCGGTGCAGGAGGCGGCCAGCGGATCCACGCAGATCGCCGAGAACATCACCGGCGTCTCGTCCGCCGCGGACTCCACCACCCAGGCGCTGGGCCAGACCCGCATCGCCGTCGACGAGCTGTCCCGGATGGCCGCCGACCTGCGCACCACCGTCGGCCGCTTCACCTACTGAGGAGCCCCCGTCCACTCACTCCTCGCAGGCTTCGGGGTGGGCCTCCGGACGGGGCCTGCGCCGGGCCGGCCCACGTGCCGGCCCGGCGCCCCCCCGGCTGGGGGGTCGGTTGCGGGCCATGAACTGCCGATAACACGGCTGACCGGTGCGGTGCGGGTTCACCTTGAATCCGCGGCCGATCCGCCGATGACCCAACGGGGCCGCCTGTGCTCCGCCGCGATGAGAGAGAAGGCAGCAGTGGACGGTCTGGACGACATCGTCGAGGAGTTCCTCGTCGAGAGCCACGAGAACCTCGACCAGCTCGACACCGACCTGGTCGCGCTCGAGCAGGAACCGAACTCCCGTGAGCGGCTGTCCAGCATCTTCCGGACCATCCACACCATCAAGGGCACCAGTGGCTTCCTGGCCTTCAACCGCCTGGAGGAGGTCACGCACGTCGGCGAGAACATGCTGTCCCGCCTGCGCGACGGTGAGCTCGCCCTGACGCCCCAGCGCACCAGCGTGCTGCTGCAGATGGTGGACACGGTCCGGTCGCTGCTGACCTCGATCGAGGCTTCCGGCGGTGAGGGCTCGGTCGACGTCTCCGCCGTCGTCGCCGCCATCAGCGCCGCCATGGAGGACGGCCCGGCCGCCACGGTCGAGGCCCCCGCTGCCGAGGCCCCCGTGGCCGCGGGGCCCGCTGCGGCGGCCCCGGCGAAGAAGGCGCCCGCGAAGAAGACGCCCACCAGGGCGCCGGCCAAGGCGGCCGCGAAGGTCCCTGCGAAGGCCCCCGCCAAGCCCGCCGCCGCCAAGGCGCCGGCCAAGCGCGCCCCACGGGCCAAGCCCGTCCTCGCTCCCGTCGTCGAGGAGCTGCCCGAGGGCCCGCAGGATGACCTGCGGGCCGACCTGCCCGAGGAGCCGTTCACCCCGGCCCCCGTCACCGAGGAGCACCCGGTGTCCGAGTCCGTCGCCGTCGACCACCCCGAGGGGGAGGCCGTCCCCGCCGACGCCGCCGCCGGCGGTCAGGTCCGCCGTGCCGTCGCCGACAGCACGATCCGCGTGGACGTCGACCTGCTCGACGAGCTCATGCTGCTCGTCGGCGAGCTGGTCCTCACCCGCAACCAGATCGTGCAGAACGTCGCGCGGCAGACCGACACCGACCTGATCCGCGCCTCCCAGCGGCTGAACCTGATCGCCAGCGAGCTGCAGGAGGGCGTCATGAAGACGCGCATGCAGCCCATCGACCACATCTGGTCCAAGCTGCCGCGCGTCGTCCGCGACCTCGGCCTCCAGCTGAAGAAGTCGATCCGCCTGGAGATGGAGGGACGGGACACCGAGCTCGACAAGACCCTCCTCGAGGCCGTCAAGGACCCGCTGACCCACCTCGTCCGGAACTCCGTCGACCACGGCATCGAGGCACCCGAGGACCGCAAGAAGGCCGGCAAGCCCGCCGAGGGCGTCCTCACCCTCCGCGCGCGGCACGAGAGCGGCCAGGTCGTGGTCGAGGTGGCCGACGACGGTGCCGGCATCGACCCGGTCAAGCTCGGCGCCAAGGCCGTCCAGCGCGGCCTGCTCACCGCTGACGCACTGTCCCGGATGAGCCCGGCGGACATCCTGCAGCTGATCTTCCTGCCCGGCTTCTCCACCGCCGCGGCGGTCACGAACGTCTCCGGCCGCGGCGTCGGCATGGATGTCGTCAAGACCAACATCGAGTCCATCGGCGGCACGATCGAGGTCGAGTCCGACGCGGGGGTGGGCACCGTCTGCCGGCTGCGCATCCCGCTGACGCTGGCGATCGTGCCGGCGCTGACCGTGGAGTGCGCGACCGACCGCTACGCGATCCCGCAGATCAGCCTGCAGGAGCTCGTGTCGCTGGATGCCGAGAAGGCCGTCAACGCCGTCGAGGAGGTCGGTGGGGCGCAGGTGTACCGCCTCCGCGGCGAGCTGCTCCCGCTGGTCCGGCTCACCGATGTCCTGGGTCTGACCTCCGAGCGGCACGACGGGCACGTCGTCATCGCGGTCCTGCGCTCCGAGGGCCGGCGCTTCGGCCTGGTCGTGGACCGGGTCATCAACACCGAGGAGATCGTCGTCAAGGCGGTCGGCGGCCAGCTGAAGGCGATCGGCCTGTACTCCGGGGCGACCGTCCTCGGTGACGGCACCGTGGCGCTGATCCTCGACGTGCAGGCGCTCGCCCGCCGTGCCCTGCGCACCGAGACCACCGACCGGCAGGAGGCGCGGGCCGGTTCGCTCCAGGTCGCCTCCGCCGAGACCGACCGGCAGCGGATGCTGCTGGCGGCCATCGGGGGAGGTCGCCGGGTGGCCATCCCGCTCGACACGGTCACCCGCCTCGAGCAGGTCCGCACCGAGGCGGTGGAGAAGGTCGGCAACCGGGAGGTCGTCCAGTACCGCGGCGCCATCCTGCCGATGGTCCGGCTGGACCGGCACCTGGGCGCCTACGGGGAGAGCGACCGGGAGGTGCTCGAGGTCATCGTCTACGCCGACCACGGCCGCAGCGTCGCCATCGTCGTGGAGGAGATCCTCGACATCGTCGACGGCGAGGCCGCTGTGCGCAGCGACATCGACGACATGGGTCTGCTCGGCTCGGCCGTCCTCGGGGACAAGGTGACCGAGCTGCTCGACGTCCGGGCCGCGATCCTCGCCGCCGACCCGGCGTTCTACTCCGCTCCTCCCACGACGACGCCCGACGGCGTCCCCACCGCTCTGCTGGAGGTCTGACGTGACCGCTTCGACCCACACCCTCGCGCCGGCGACCAGCGGTCAGCTGGCCACCTTCCGACTGGACGGCGACCTGTACGGCATCGAGGTCGAGCACGTGCAGGAGGTGCTGCGCAGCCAGCAGCTCACCCGCGTGCCGCTCGCGCCGACGGCGGTCGCCGGCCTGATCAACCTGCGTGGCCAGGTGGTCACCGCGATCGAGCTGCGTGAGCGGCTCGGCCGGCCGCCGCGTCCGGAGGGCACCGACCCCGTCGTCATCGTCGTCCGGCTGCACGGCGAGGCGGTCAGCATGCTGGTCGACTCCATCGCCGACGTGGTCGACGTCGACGCCAGCGACTTCGAGGCGCCGCCGGACACCCTGGAGGGTCAGGCCCGTGACCTCATCCGCGGCGCCTACAAGCTCGACGGGAAGCTGCTGCTGGCGCTGGACGTCCAGAAGGCCGTCAGCGCGTAGCGGTTCGTCCTCCTCCGGAGGACGCCACGACCAGGAGCGACACCGCAGCACCGGGCGGCGGGGAGGACCACCTCCCCGCCGCTCGTGCGTTCGGCGGCGGGCGGCCGGGGACGAGACGACGGGGACGGCCACGCCAGCACCTCGGGTAGCGATCGATGACGCTCAGTGATCAATCGCTGACCGCACACGGTGCGACACGCGCTGTAGGTGTACAGGCGCTCCTGCGATGGGGTGACGGGCGCATGGTGCTGCCCTGCCCGGGCAGCCAGCATGGGTCCGTCCCGTTGTCGGAGCCGTGGAGGCGTCGTGCCCTACTCGCTGGTCAGTGCCGCCACCCTCGGCTTCGACCTCGTCCGTCTTCCGGGCGGCCGGGCCGTCGCCGAGGTGCTGCTCGCCGGACTGGGGGCCGACGAGCCGGCGATCAGCCGCCTCGCCGGCGTCCACCCCGCCCGCGGCCTGGACCGTGAGCAGCGCGGCGTACGGGCGGTCCGGTCGCGCCGGGCGCGGGAGATGGCCGCCGCGGTGCCCCACGTGCGCACCGCCGCCGACGCCGCCCAGGGCGCCGGGGACCGCACCGCCCTGCTCGTCCGCCAGCTGGAGATGGGCACCATCGGCGACGCCCCCACGCTGGAGCGGCTGCTCCGCGAGGACGTCCTGGGCCCCGAGCACGCCCTCTCCGGCCGGCTGGACGCCGACACCTGGGAGCAGGCCGCCGACGTCCTGGCCGACGCCGCCGTCGGCTTCTGGGCCGCCGGGGTGCTGCCGCCCCTCGTGCGCCGCGAGCTGACCGCCGCCTTCGACCGCGCCCTCGACACCGGCCCGCTGGCCGGCCCCGCCGGGTGGGGGCTGGAGCACGCCGCGGAACTGAACGGTTTCCTCGCCGCCGTGCGCGACCTGGACGACGCGGGGCGGTCGCGCTGGCGTGCGGCCGTGGACGAAGGGCGCGCCGCCCACCGTCCCTGGGCCACCGCGATGCACGAGGCCTCGTGGGGAGCGCACGTCTCCGGGCGCACCCGGGCGCTGGCCGCCGCGCAGCTGCTCGCCGTCCAGGCGTTCCTCGACGGCGGCTTCGACCTGCACGACGGCGCCGCCGGTGCCTGGAACGCCGTGGCCGGGTGCGTCCAGGCACTGGTCCTCGACGATCTGCTCGGCAGTGAGAGCGCCGCGGTGCTCCGCGCCCCCGGGCGTCGGGTCGGCATCCTGTCCTGACCGGCCGCTGCGGTCCGCATCGGTCCGCGATCCCCCGGTGGCCGACCATTTCCGGGGCACATGTCGACCACGACCGTCACGGTCGTCGAGTGGGCATTGTCGACACCCCATTGACGGCCAAAAAATAGCGTCAGACCTTTTCGCGTGTCGGCTGTAGCCCGGCCCTCTCCCGCCGAGACTCTGAGGCAGCACCAGCCCGCCCTGGTCGGGATCCACCACGACCAGGACGGGCTGCGGCGTTCCAGAGGATCCGGCGTTCTCGTTCTGCTGTCCGCGCACCGTCCACGGCCATTCCCCGGAATGCCGAGAACGGTCGCCGGTCGGCAGCTCCGTCTTTCTCTGGCGCCGTGCTGCAGCATTCCTGGCGTCCGTTCCCGAACGAATCGGCGGACGTCGGGGGCCGTACCGCCGAAGGGCTCAAGCCCGACGCGGAGATGCCGATACAGACAACGAGCCCGCCGGTCGGCGCGGGCAGGGGCCAGGAGGACGTGTGAACCCGATCCGGGTGATGGTGGTCGACGACTCGGTCGTCGTCCGCAAGATCGTCACCGACGTGCTCTCCGCGGACCCGGGGATCGAGGTCGTGGGCACCGCCGTCAACGGCAAGGTGGCCCTCGGCAAGCTCGAGCAGCTCAAGCCCGACCTCATCACGATGGACATCGAGATGCCGGAGATGAACGGCATCGAGGCGGTGCGGGCCATCCGCGGCGCGCGCAACCGCGTGCCGATCGTCATGTTCAGCACGCTCACCGAGCGCGGCGCCACCGCGACGCTCGACGCCCTCTCCGCAGGCGCCAACGACTACGTGACCAAGCCGGCCAACGTCGGCAGCGTGGCGCAGTCCATGGAGAGCGTCCGCGAGCAGCTGATCCCCAGGATCAAGGCCCTCACCGGCCGGCCGATGACGCCGTCGCGGGCCACCACCCAGGCGCCCCCGCCGCCGCGCCCGGCCGTGCCACGAACCGGGCCGGGCAAGAAGCCGGCGGTCCTGGTCATCGGGTCCTCGACCGGTGGACCCGAGGCTCTCGCCCGGGTCCTCCCCGCGCTGCCGGCCACCCTGCCCGTGCCGGTGCTGCTGGCCCAGCACATGCCGCCGGTGTTCACCCGGCAGTTCGCCCAGCGGCTCGACCGGCTGAGCCCGCTGCGCGTGGTGGAGGCCGTCGACGGCACCCCGCTGGTGCCCGGCACCGTGCACCTCGCCCCCGGTGACCACCACCTCGTCGTCCGCGCCAACGGCCGCGCAGGCTTCTCCACCTCGCTGAACCAGGGCCCTCCGGAGAACTTCTGCCGCCCGGCGGTCGACCCGCTCTTCCGCTCGGCGGTGGCCGCCTTCGACGGTGCCGTGCTCGGCGTCGTGCTGACCGGCATGGGCGCCGACGGGCGCAACGGCTGCGGCGAGATCCGCAACGCAGGCGGCACGGTCGTCGTGCAGGACCAGGCGACGTCGGTGGTCTGGGGCATGCCCGGCGCCGTCGCCCAGGCCGGCTACGCCGACGAGGTGCTGCCGCTCGACCGCATCGCCGAAGCCATCCAGCGGCACCTCGCCGGTACCGCACCCCTGAACAACGCAACAGCTATGGCCGTGGGAGGTCGTCGATGAGCCTGACCGCGACCAGTTTCGACTGGGTCCGAGAACTCGTCCGCAAGGAGAGCGCCATCGTCCTCCAGCCGGGCAAGGAGTACCTGGTGGAGGCGCGTCTCCTCCCGATCGCCCGGCAGATGGGCCTCGCCGACGTCACCAAGCTGGTCGAGTCGGTGCGGACCCGGCCGAGCGCCGACGAGACCCGCAAGATCGTCGAGGCGCTCACCACCAACGAGACGTCCTGGTTCCGCGATGGTGACCCGTTCACCGCGCTGACCTCGACCGTGCTCCCGGCGCTGCTGCAGGCCCGCGGCCCGAGCGAGCGCCTGCAGATCTGGTCGGCCGCCTGCTCCAGCGGGCAGGAGCCGTACACGATCGCCATGCTTCTGGACGACGCGCTGCCGAACGCCGCCTCGCGCGTCTCGATCACCGCGACCGACCTCTCCCGCGAGATGGTGCAGCGCACGCGCGCCGGCCGGTTCAGCCAGCTCGAGGTCAACCGGGGCCTGCCGGCCCCCATGCTGGTCCGGCACTTCACCCGGGCCGGCACGGAGTGGGAGGTGTCGGCCAACCTCCGGCGGATGGTCAATGCCAGCGAGTGCAACCTGGCGGCGCCGCTGCCGCGGATGGGCCCGTTCGACGTGGTCTACCTGCGCAACGTCCTCATCTACTTCGACCTGCCCACCAAGCAGTCGATCCTCCGCCGCGTGCGGGACCTCATGCGACCCGACGGATGGCTGTTCCTCGGCGCCGCCGAGACCACCCTCGGCGTCGACGACTCCTGGGAGCGGGTCGTCATCGGCCGCAGCTCCGCCTACCGCCCACTGAAGGGGGCCTGACATGCGTGCCTTGGTAATCGACGACTCGCGCGCGATGCGCCGGATCGTCACCGGGATCCTCACCGGGTTCGGCTACGAGGTCCGGGATGCCGAGCACGGCCGCGCCGCCCTCGACGTGCTGGACGAGGGCTGGGTCCCCGACCTGGCGACCATCGACTGGAACATGCCGGTGATGGACGGGCTGCAGTTCGTCTCCGCCGTGCGCGCCAACCCGGCCTGGCGCCGGATGACCATGATGATGGTCACCTCGGAGAGCGAGCACACCCAGATCGTCCGCGCCCTGGCCGCCGGCGCCCACGAGTACATGATCAAGCCGTTCACCGCCGACGCCTTCCGCGACAAGCTCGCGCTGCTCGGCCTGCTCCCGCAGGAGGTCTCCCTGTGACCGCCATGGACACGGGCGAGCGTCGTCGCGCCGGCGACGCCCGCCCCGTCATCGCCGACCTGATCGATGGGGACACCGTCCTGTCGATCGCGCAGGAGGCCTGGATCTCGCTCGTCGGCGAGGACGAGGTGCTCGTCCCGGTGCCCGGTGACCTGCCCGCCGACATCCTGTCCAGCTGGGTCGACATCGTCGGCCCGTGGACCGGCAGCGTCGTGCTGACCACCGCCCGCGCCACCGCCGAGGAGCTCTCGCGTGCCCTGCTGCGCGAGCACGCTCCGGCTGTGCTCGACGGCGAGGACGTCGCGGATGCGTTCGGCGAGATCGCCAACGTGGTCGGCGGCAGCGTCAAGGCCGCGCTGCCCGGCCACTCGGCCCTGAGCCTGCCCCAGGTCGGCAACGCACCGCTGGTGCGCAACCCGGCCGACGTCTGCCGCATCGACGTCGTCTGGCGCGGCGAGCCGATCGCCATCTCCGTGCAGGGCGCCCTCCCGCCACTGCCTGTCCCCACCCCCACCCGCGAGAACGAGGTGTCCTTGTGAAGATCCTGATCGCCGACGACAGCCGCGTCATGCGGCAGATCGTCATCCGCACGCTGCGCCAGGCCGGCTACGACGACCACGACATCGTCGAGGCCGAGGACGGCGCCGACGCGCTGGCCAAGGTCTCGGCGGAGAAGCCGGACCTGGTCCTGTCCGACTGGAACATGCCCAACATGACCGGTATCGAGTGCCTGCAGGCGCTGCGGGCCTCCGGCTCGGCGGTCCCCTTCGGCTTCGTCACCTCCGAGGGTTCCCCGGAGATGCGGGAGAAGGCCGCGAACGCCGGCGCGCTGTTCCTCATCGCCAAGCCGTTCAACGAGGACACCTTCAAGGAGCACCTGGACGGGGTGATCGCATGACCGCCCCCGCCGGCACCGTGCAGCTGCCCGCCGCCAAGGACATCCGCGACATGCTCACCGGCCTGGTCGGCCGGCCGGTCACCGTCTCCCCCGGGGCGCCGGTGACGCCGACGCCGGAGAAGCCGGTGGCGGTCGCCGTCTACGTCGACCCCCAGATGGGCGTGAACGCGCTCTGCCTCATGGACCTGGGTGCGGCCGCCTACACCGGCTCCGCCCTCGCCCTGCTGCCCCCCGGGGGCGCGCAGGACGCGGTCGAGGAGGACGGCGAGCTCACTGGCATGCAGGTCGAGGCGCTGCACGAGGTGGTGAACGTGCTCTCCGCGCTGTTCAACACCGCGGGCGCCCCGCACTCGAAGCTGCACAAGCTGTACGCCCCGGGCGAGGAGCTGCCCGGTGACCTCGCCGGGATGCTCTCCGCCTTCAACCGGGTGGACCTCGCCATCGAGGTGCCCACCTACGGCAAGGGAGCGATCTCCTTCGTCGTGCCGTGAGGCGATGACATGGCGGTCCTCCGGACCGCACCGCGGTCAGGTGCCGTCCCCGGGCGGCGCTGAGCCGCTCCGTCATGGCATCCCGGACCCCTCCGGGGCCCACTCGCCGTGACGCACCGCGGCCGACGGTCGTGCACGGCGAGACCCCCGCCGCCTCCGGGCGACGGGGGTCTCGCCGTGTTGCACGTGGAACAGGTGGTCAGGTGAGAGCGGGCGCCCGGTTCTCGCTCTCGGTCGGCAGGCAGGCCCAGACGTGCTTGCACTCCTCGTCGACGTACCAGCCGTGCGCCACCGACAGGCGGGCCACCAGCTGCAGGCCCATGCCGCCCCGGGCCGGGTCGCGGTCGGCCGTGGGTGCGGGCATCGCCTCCGGCGCACGATCGCTCACGTCGAGCAGCCAGCCGCCGCTGCCGGCCACCACGGTGGCCACCACGGGGTGCTCCCCGTGGCGCAGGGCGTTGGAGGCCAGCTCGTCGAAGGCGAGCACCAGCTGCTCGCCGCACTCGTCGTCGGCGGGCGGGTGCCCCACGTCCCGGAGCCGGGAACGGAGGGCCGCCCGGGCCGCAGGGAGCTCGGCAAGGGCGCGGAGCCGCCAGCGCCACACCTCGCCGCGTCCGTCCGGTAACGGCCGCACCGGCCACGCGAGTCGCCCCATGCCTCCCCCTCGACTCGGCTCCACGACCGTCTCGTGGTGCCCCGCACGGGTGACTGTCAACCCCCTCGGGCGCGGTGGCGGCGTGCTGTGTGCGGCATCACCCGCTCCCTCCCGGCAGGTGGGATCTCGTTCCCGGACCGTGCGCGCCTCGTGCGGCCGGGCCCGGTTCCCGGTGCGGTGCGGTGTGGCGCGGCCTGCGGGTGCAGGACTCCGTCAGTCCGGGTGGCGCAGCAGGTACCGGCCGAAGTGCGGCACGGTGAAGGCGATCTGGCCCCGCTCGGCGGAGTAGACCAGCCCCTTCTTGATCAGCGAGTCGCGGGCGGGGGAGAGGGACGCCGGCTTGCGGCCGAGGGCGACCGCGACCTCGGAGGTGGCCACCGCGGTGCCGCCGGGGCCGCCCAGCTCGGCCATGGCGTGCATGTACTCGCGCTCGGCGGGGGTGGCGCGGTCGTAGCGCGAGCCGAAGAAGCCGACGGCGAGCTCGGCCTCGGCGACCGGCGCGGCCATCGCGACGTCGGCGGGGGTGATGGGGGAGGAGGCGGCGACGTCCCAGGTGACCTTGCCGTAGGCCTGCACGAAGTAGGGGTAGCCGTCGGCCGCCTCGTAGAGGGCGTCCAGCGCGGCGGGCTCGAAGGTGACGTCCTCCCGTTCGGCGGGCGCGAGCAGCGCGCGGTCGGCGGCCTCGCGCTCCAGCCGGTCGATCCGCAGGTAGCGGAACAGCCGCTCCGAGTAGCTCTTCGAGGCCGAGAGCACCGCCGGCAGGTGGGGGAGCCCGGCGCCGACGACGATCAGCGGCGCCCCCTGCTGGGAGAGCTCGTGGCAGGCCGCGCAGATGGCCGAGACGTCGTCGGCCTGGATGTCCTGCATCTCGTCGATGAACAGGGCGATGCCGCTGCCGATGTCGGCGGCCACCCCGGCGGCGTCGCTGAGCAGCTCCACCAGGTCGATCTCCATGTCGCCGGAGTCGGCCCGCCCGGTCGCCGCGGGGACGTCGATGCCCGGCTGCCAGCGGTCGCGCACCTTGGCCTCCGGCGTGTTCACCCGCTGCGCGAAGGCCTTGACCACCCCGAGCACCTCGGCGACCGACTCCTGGTCGCCGTGGCGGGGCCCCAGCTCCCGCAGCGCCATGTGCAGTGCCGAGGAGATGGGGCGGCGCAGCGACTGCTCAGGCCGCGCCTCGATCTTGCCGGTGCCCCAGCCGCGCGAGATGGCTGCGGAGCGAAGCTGGTTGAGCAGCACCGTCTTGCCCACGCCGCGCAACCCGGTGAGCACCAGCGACCGCTCCGGCCGGCCCCGGGCGATGCGCTCCAGGACG
The DNA here is from genome assembly GCF_054050975.1 of Blastococcus sp. SYSU DS0828. NCBI lineage: Bacteria > Bacillati > Actinomycetota > Actinomycetes > Geodermatophilales > Geodermatophilaceae > Blastococcus > Blastococcus sp. SYSU DS0828. The sequence continues at coordinate 24,403 of NZ_JBJHAK010000011.1, forward strand.
ACGTCGAACGCGGAGAGCTCGCCGTCGCGGCCGGCCAGCTCGGGCGGGCGCTGGCCGGCGCCCGGGGCGTAGGGGTTCCGCACGGGGTCCATGCCGAGCACCGTATGGGCTTCTCTAGCGTTCGCCGTAGAGATTCGTAGAAGGCGCTCACCGCGTGTCGCGTGGGACGGGTGGTGCACCGGGGAGACCGCGCGCCGTCGCGAGGTCTGTATCGGTTCGTCTAGCGCAGTCGCTAGACGCAGTCATACGGCGCTCGCGAGACGGCCTCGCCGGGCACTCCCCGACGGTCGACCCCGCTCTGCGGCTCTCTAGCTCCAGAGCTAGACGGCGCCAGATGCACGGAGATCCCACGATCGGCCGCGCGCCGCCGCTAGCGTGACCACGTGATCAAGTTCGCGCTCAAGGTGGTCATCCTCGGGGCGGTCTTCTACGCCCTGACCTACTTCGACGTGCTCCCGGGGCTGGAGGTCGTGCCGAACCCCGACGCGCCACTGGGCGAGTTCGGCACCTACCTGTGGATCGCCCTCATCTTCGGCGTGGTCAACGCCATCGTGGGGCCGATCCTGCGCCTGCTGTCGCTGCCCTTCGTGCTGCTCACGCTCGGGCTGTTCCTGCTGCTGATCAACGCCGCGCTGCTGGGGCTCACCGCCGCGATCACCGATCGCCTGATGGTCGACGGCTTCGGCACGGCCGTCATCGGTGGGCTGATCCTCGCCGTGGCCGGCTGGGTCGCGGATCAGCTGCTCGACCGCTGAGCAGCCTCGTGCCCGCACTGGTCCCGCGCCGCCGTGACGACGGTCTCAGTGGGCAGTAGCGTGGCCTGACATGGCCAGTGACACCGGTGTCGCCCCGGGGACCCCGGTGCGCGACCGGGACGGCGGGCCGGGGGGCGGCTCCCTCACCGAGCTCGCCGCCCTCGAGGCCGGCCGCGACGAGAAGAAGCTGCTCCTGCGCGAGGCGGCCCGCGCCGCCGTCGCCGAGGCCGGCCGCGGGTCGCCGGCGCTCCCTCCGGGCTGCACCGCCGACGACCTGCCGGCGTTCCTGCGCCGGTACTACTGGAGCGAACCGGCCGAGGAGGTCCTCGCCACCGATCCTGCCCAGCTGGCCGCGCTCGCCCTCGGGCACCTCTCCCTCGCCGAGGTCCGCCCGGTCGGCGCAGCCATCGTCGACGTGCAGGCCGTCCCGCGCGGGCAGGGCGCCGGCCGGACGGTGATCCGGCTCGTCACCGACGACATGCCGTACCTGGTCGACTCGGTCACCGCCGAGGTGGTCCGCCAGGGATTCCGGCTCGAGCACGTGGTCCACCCGTTGCTGGTCGTCCGCCGCGACATCCGCGGCCGGATCACCGCCCTGTGCGACAGCCTGGACGCCGCTGCCTGCGGTGACGATGCCGTCGCCGAGTCGTGGATGGCCGTCGTGCTCGACGGCCCGCTGGACGGCGAGGCGGCCGGTGACCTGGTGACGGGCCTGCGCGCCGTCCTCGACGACGTGCGCGCCGTCCACGAGGACGGCGACCGGATGCGCGCCCGGATGGTCGCCCTCGCCGCCGAGCTCGACGAGCTGGGCCCGGTGAGCGGGGCCGGCCCGGAGGCTGCCGATGATCCCGCCGACGACCCCGCCGAGGCCGCAGCGCTGCTCCGCTGGCTCGCCGAGGGCAACTTCGTGCTCCTCGGCGCCCGCGACGTCGAGATCACCGCAGGAGTGGACGCCGTCGCCCGGCCGGTGCCCGGGACGGGCCTCGGAGTTCTCCGCAGCGACACCGACATGGCCCGCTCGGCGACCGCCCCGCCGGAGGCCCCGGGGCTCACCGGGCGCCACCGGCTCACGGTCACCAAGGCCGACACGCGCTCGACGGTGCACCGCCGGGCGTGGCTGGACCTGGTCGCCGTCACCCTGCCGCACAGCGATGGCGAGACCCGACGGCGCCGGTTCGTCGGGCTGTTCCCGTCCACCGCGTACGGCACGAGCGTGCTCGACGTCCCGCTCGTGCGCCGCCGCGTCGCCGAGGTGGTCCGCCGTTCCGGCGTCCCGGCCGACAGCCACACCGGCAAGCAGCTGCTCGACATCCTGGAGACCTACCCCCGCGACGAGCTGATGCAGGTGGGGGCCGACGAGCTCCTGCCGGTGGCGATGGCGGTCCTGCACCTGCAGGAGCGGCGCCAGACCCGCCTGTTCCTCCGGCAGGACCCGACCGGGCGGTTCTGGTCCGCGCTGGTCTACCTGCCGCGCGACCGGTACACCACCGAGGTCCGGCTCGCGATGCAGCGGCTGCTGCTCGAGCGGCTGGGCGGCTCCGGCATCGAGTTCACCGCCCGGTCCACCGAGTCGGTGCTCGCCCGGCTGCACTTCGTCGTCCGGTTGCCGGTGGGCAGGCAGCGCTCGGCGCCCCCGGTGGACGTGGACGTCGAGGGGCTGCAGGCCGAGTTGGCCGCGGTCGCGCGCAGCTGGACCGACGACCTGTCCGCTGCCCTCTCGGCGCGCTTCGGCGCGGACGCGGAGAGAGTGTTCTCCCGGGTCGCCGACGCCTTCCCCGCCGCCTACCAGGAGGACTTCCCCGCCGAGCGCGCCGTCGAGGACCTCGAGCGCCTGGACGGCCTCGCTCCCGGCGACCTGTCGCTGCGGCTGTGGACGCCGACCGGTGCGGCCCCGGGGGAACGCCGGCTGTCGGTGTACCGGGTCGGCGAGCGGCTGCTGCTCTCGCAGATGCTGCCCATGCTGCAGAACATGGGCGTCGACGTCGTCGACGAGCGGCCCTACGAGATCGACCGGATCGGGGCGCCACCCACCTGGATCTACGACTTCGGCGTCGCCGTCCCCCAGGTCGAGCTACCGCTGGTCCGCTCCCTGCCGGAGCGGTTCACCGAGGCCGTGGCCGCGGTGTGGCGCGGGGACGCCGAGGACGACGGCCTGGGCGCGCTGGTCATGCTCGCCGGGCTGAACTGGCGGCAGGTGACGGTGGTGCGGGCCTACGTGCAGTGGCTGCGCCAGGCCGGGCTGCCGTTCAGCCAGGCGTACGTCGAGCAGACCCTGGCCGCCCACCCCGGCGTGGTCGCCCGGCTGGTGGCGCTGTTCGAGACCCGCTTCTCGCCGGGCCGGGTGACCGGCCGCGACGCCCGGCAGGCCGATCTGGTCGAGGCGCTGCGCCGCTCGATCGGCGAGGTCGCCTCGCTCGACGCCGACCGGGTGCTGAGCTCCCTGCTGGCCGCGGTGACCGCCACCCAGCGGACGACGTACTACGCCACGTCGTCGACCCAGCCCACCCCCCTGGCTCTCAAGCTCGACCCGGCGGAGGTGCCCGATCTCCCCGAGCCCCGGCCCGCGCACGAGGTCTGGGTGAGCTCACCCCGCGTGATGGGCGTGCACCTGCGGTTCGGCAAGGTCGCCCGTGGCGGGCTGCGCTGGTCCGATCGCCGGGAGGACCTGCGCACCGAGGTGCTGGGGCTGGTGAAGGCGCAGATGGTGAAGAACACCGTCATCGTGCCCACCGGCGCGAAGGGTGGCTTCGTCGTCAAGCGCCCGCCGGGGGAGGGGGCCTCCCGCGAGGAGGTGCTCGCCGAGGGGCAGGCCTGCTACCGGCTGTTCATCGGCGCGCTGCTGTCCCTCACCGACAACCTGGTCGAGGGCCGGGTCGTCCCGCCGCCGAAGGTGGTCCGCCACGACGGCGACGACAGCTACCTGGTCGTCGCCGCGGACAAGGGGACGGCGACCTTCTCCGACCTGGCCAACGAGGTGGCGCTGGAGCGCGGCTACTGGCTGGGCGACGCCTTCGCCTCGGGCGGCTCGGTCGGCTACGACCACAAGGCCATGGGCATCACCGCCCGCGGGGCCTGGGAGTCGGTCACCCGCTACTTCCGCGAGCTCCACCTCGACGTCCAGCGCGACGACTTCACCGTCGTCGGCATCGGCGACATGTCCGGGGACGTGTTCGGCAACGGCATGCTGCTCTCCGAGCACATCCGGCTGGTGGCGGCGTTCGACCACCGGCACGTGTTCGTCGACCCCACGCCCGACGCCGCGACGTCGTTCGCCGAGCGCCGTCGGCTGTTCGCGCTGCCCCGGTCGTCGTGGGCGGACTACGACACCTCGCTGATCAGCGAGGGCGGTGGCGTCTGGCCGCGCACGGCCAAGACCGTGCCGGTGTCCGAGCAGATGCGGGTCGCCCTCGGGCTGCCCGGGAACGTGACGGCGCTGAGCCCGGTCGAACTGATCCGCGCGGTGCTGCTCGCGCCGGTGGACCTGCTGTTCAACGGCGGGATCGGCACGTACGTGAAGGCCGCGACCGAGAGCCACCTCGAGGTGGGGGACAAGGCCAACGACGCGGTGCGCGTGGACGGCGGGCAACTGCGGGTCCGGGTGGTGGGGGAGGGCGGCAACCTCGGCCTCACCCAGCGGGGCCGGGTCGAGTACGCGCTGGCCGGTGGCCGGGTGAACAACGATGCCATCGACAACTCGGCCGGCGTCGACACCTCCGACCACGAGGTGAACATCAAGATCGCGCTGAACCGGGTGGTCGACGAGGGGCGGATCGACGCCGAGGGCCGGGCGGCGCTGCTCGGCGAGATGGCCGACGACGTCGCCGCCGCCGTCCTCACCGACAACCACGCGCAGAACGCGACCCTCGCCGGGGAGGCCGCGGCGGCGCGCAGCCTGCTGGACTCCCACGAGCGGTTCATCCGGTCGCTGGAGCGGTCGGGGCGGCTCAACCGTTCGGTGGAGGCGCTGCCCGACGCCCGCGGTCTGGCCGAGCGCCGTCGCGACGGGCAGGGGCTGACCAGCCCGGAGCTGTCGGTGCTGCTGGCCTACGCCAAGCTGCAGACCGGTGACGCCGTACTGGCCTCCCCGCTGCCGGACGACCCGGCCCTGGAGGAGCTGCTGATCGGCTACTTCCCCGCCCCGCTGCGCAACCGGTTCCCCGCCGCGGTCACCAGCCACCCGCTCCGCCGTGAGATCATCGCCACCGCGCTGACCAACCGGGCGGTCAACATCGCCGGCGTCACCGGCCTGTTCCGGCTGGGGGAGGAGACCGGCGTGCCGCTGCCGGCGGTCGTCCGGGCGCATGCGGTGGCGCGGGCGGTGTTCGGCATCGATGGCCTGTGGGACGCCGTCCGCCCGCTCGACAACCAGGTCTCCGCCGCCACCCAGGTCGAGGTGCGCACCGAGGCCACCCGGCTGGCCGAGCGGGCGACCCGCTGGCTGCTCCGCCAGCCCGACCTCACCGCGGAGACCGCGGCTCCCCTGGCGGAGGTCACCGCCCGGTTCGCCCCCGCGGTGGCGCAGGTGGCCGGCGGGCTGCCCGGTTGGCTGCTGGGCAGGGAGGCGGAGGCGTACGCGTCCCGGGCCGCCCGGCTGCAGGAGGCCGGCCTGCCCGCGGAGCTCGCAGCCCGCGTCGCGGCCGCACCGCTGATGCCCGCCGCGCTCGACCTCGCGGTGGTCGCCGAGCGCACCGGGGCACCCGTGGCCCTGGTCGGCCGGGTCATGCAGCGACTGGCCGAGCGGCTCGGCCTGGTCGCCCTGCGCGAGCAGGTGACCGCCCTGCCCCGCGACCGCCGCTGGCCCGCGATGGCCCGGGCCTCGCTGCGCGACGACCTCGCCATGGAGCAGTCCTCGCTGACCGAGGACGTGCTGAGCCTGCGCACCGCGGACACCGACGACGCAGACGAGCTGGTGTCGAGGTGGGAGGAGGGCTGGGCCGCCGCGCAGCACCGCGCGGCCGCCCAGCTGGCCGACATCACCGCCGGGGAGCGGCAGGAGCTCGCGGAGCTGCTGGTCGCCGTCCGCACCCTGCGCGGGCTGCGCCGACGCCGCCAGGCCCGGCGCCTGCCGCGCCCCGAGGAGAAGTAGCCGCCGCCGAATGACTCCGCGCCCTAGCGGGCAGGGTCGGGGCGTCCGCCGTCCCGACCTGAGGAGCCGCTGTGCCGCTGCGCCCGCTCGACCGCACCGACGGGTACCTGCCCATCGAGGACCACGGCCTGATCGGTGACGGCCTCACCTGCGCGCTGGTGGCCCGGGACGGCAGCATCCCCTGGCTGTGCCTGCCGAACTTCGACAGCCGGCCCTTCCTCGCCGGCATCCTCGACGCCGAGCGCGGCGGCAGCTTCGGCATCGCTCCGGCGGGGCTGCGGGAGTCGGCCCAGCGCTACCTGCCCGACACGGGGATCCTGGTGACCGAGCTGCAGGGCGCCGACGGGCGGCTGGAGCTCACCGACTGCATGACGCTGCGCTCGGGGTCCGACCTGGGCGAGCAGGTGCCGCCGGGGCGGGGGGAACTGCTGCGCCTGGCCCGGGCGGTCGGGGGTCGGGTGACGGTCGAGGTCCACCTCGACCCGCTCGACGGCGTCCAGGTGCGGCGCGAGCTCGGCGCGTGGCGCATCCTCTGGCCGGCCCACCCGGAGCTCGAGCTCTCCCTGTGGTGCTCGCACGAGTTGTCCGTCGACCGGACCGGCGCCCTGAGCGCCCGCGTGGAGCTCGACGACGGCGAGCTGCTCACCTGCACGCTGCACTGGTCGGGGCAGACGCACACCCGGTCGCGCACCGCGCCCCAGCGGCTGGTCGACCAGACCGCCGCCGCCTGGCGGGACTGGGCCGGGCGCATCCAGTACGACGGCCCGCAGCGGGAGCTCGTGCGCCGCTCCGCGCTCACGCTGAAGCTGCTCGACCACGCCTCCACCGGCGCGATCATGGCCGCGGCGACCTCCTCGCTGCCGGAGGCGATCGGCGGCGTGCGCAACTGGGACTACCGCTACACCTGGGTGCGCGACGCCGCCTTCACCACCTACGCCCTGCGCCGGATCAGGATGCACGAGGAGGCCGACTCGTTCCTGGCCTGGACGCTGCGCAACATCGAGCGCGACGACCGGGCGAGCATCGTCTACACCCTCGACGGCCGGCGCCCCGGCCTGGAGTGGCAGGACCTCACGCTCTCGGGGTACCGGGGATCGGGGCCGGTCCGGTGGGGCAACGGGGCGGCGCGGCAGGTGCAGCACGACGTCTACGGCGAACTGCTCGACGTCGCCTACCAGTGGGCGCGCGCCGGCGGCGAGGTGTCCCCGCCGCTCTGGCGCGCCCTGTGCGAGCTGACCGGCCAGGCGATCGCCAACTGGCGGACGCCGGACAACGGCATCTGGGAGATCCGCGCCGCGGGCCGGCCCTTCACCTACTCCGTCGCCCTGTGCCACGTCGCCGTCGACCGGGCGTTGCGCATCGCGGACCTCTGCGGGCTGCCGCACCCCCGGCGGGAGTGGCAGCGGGAGGCCGACCTGATCCGGGCGACGCTGCTCGAGCAGGCCTGGGACGACGAGCGGGGGACCTTCACCGAGCACCTGGCGCCGCCGGGGGAGGCGCAGCGGGGCGGGCTGGACGGCTCGCTGCTCACTCTGCCGCTGCGCCGGGTCGTCGCCGCGGACGACCCGCGCATGGTGGCCACCACCGAGGCGGTCCGCCGGCACCTCGACGCCGGCGACGGGCTGCTCTACCGGTACCTGCACGACGAGTCGCCCGACGGGTTGCCCGGGGGTGAGGGCGCCTTCCTGCTCTGCAGCTTCTGGCTGGTCGACAACCTGGCCGGTCAGGGCCGGCTCGACGAGGCGCACTCGCTGTACGACTCGCTGTGCGGGCGGGCCAACGAGGTCGGTCTGCTGGCCGAGGAGGTCGACCCCTCGACGGGTGCCTTCCTCGGCAACTTCCCGCAGGCGTTCAGCCACGTCGGGGTGATCACGAGCGGGTGGAACCTGGCTCGTGCCGAGTCGGCGCGGGCGGGGGAGGAGCGGGCATGAAGCGGTCGTTCGTCGTCCTCGGTGGGAGCGGTGACCTCACCGGCCGGTTGCTGCTGCCCGGGCTGGCCGAGCTCGTCGAGGCGGGAGTGCTCGACGAGGAGGTCGACGTCCTCGCGGTGAGCCGGGAGGAGTGGAGCGACGAGGACTACCGGGGGTGGGCGCGCCGCCGGCTGGACGCCCACGCCGCCCACGTCCCCGAGGGCACCCGGGACCGGGTCGTCGGTCGTCTCCGCCACGTCCGCGGGGACGTCACCGTGGGCGAGGACCTGCGCCGGGCGCTCGACCGGGTCGAGCACGTGCCGGTGGTCTACCTGGCGCTGCCGAACACCGTCTTCCGGCCGACCCTGGAAGCGCTGGTGGAGGTGGGGATTCCCGACGGGGCGATCGTCGCCGTGGAGAAGCCGTTCGGCCGGGACGGGGCCGACGCGCGCGAGCTCAACCGCCTCCTCCACCAGCTGGCGCCGGAGGACGCCGTCTTCCGCATCGACCACTTCCTCGCCAAGCAGACGGTGCTCAACGTCCTGGGGCTGCGGTTCGCCAACCGGTTGTTCGAACCGGTGTGGAACGCCGCGCACATCGAGCGCGTGGACATCGTCTTCGACGAGACGCTGGGGCTGGAGGGCCGGGCCGGCTACTACGACACCGCCGGCGCCCTGCGCGACATGCTGCAGAACCACCTGCTGCAGCTGCTGGCCCTGGTGGCGATGGAGCCACCGCTGACCGTCGACGCGGCGGGGCTCGCGGCCCGCAAGGGCGACGTGCTGCGCGCCGTCCGGCCGCCGGAGGACGTGCGCCGGGACACCGTGCGCGCCCGGTACACCGCCGGCACCGTCGGCGAGCGGGCGCTGCCCGACTACGCCGTCGAGGAGGGCGTGGACCCGGACCGGGGGACCGAGACCTACGCCGAGTTCACCGTGACCATCGACAACTGGCGGTGGTCGGGCGTCCCGTTCCGCCTGCGGAGCGGGAAGGCACTGGGCGCCCAGCGGCGGGAGATCGTGATCCGCTTCCGGCCGGTCCCGCACCTCGCCTTCACCGACGAGGATCCCGAGCCCGACGTCCTGCGCATGCAGCTGGACCCCGACGGCATCGCGCTGGAGGTCAACCTCAACGGCGCCGGCGACCCGTTCGACCTCGAGCGGCGGACCCTGGACATCGCCCTGCCCCCGGCCGGGCTGTCGGCCTACGGGTTGCTGCTCCGGGAGATGCTGGCGGGCGACGCCGCGCTGTCGATCAGCGACGTCGAGGCCGAGGAGTCGTGGCGGATCGTGGAGCCGGTCCTCGCCGCGTGGGCGGCCGGCGAGGCGCCGTTGCTGGAGTACCCCGCCGGCTCCGACGGCCCCACCCCCGCTTGACGTGCGAGATCTGCACACCCGCCCCCATCAGGGACCTGATGCGGGCGAGTGTGCAGATCTCGCCCGGTCTAAGGAGATCTAGCTGGAACGCTAGAACCAAGTAGACGAGCTCAGAGGGCCGGCCGGCGCTCGCCGAACCGGGTCGCCTGCTCGAACGCGTGCCCCACCTCGAGCACCCGCCGGTCGGCCCGGGCCGGGCCGATCACCTGCAGGCCGACCGGCAGCCCGTCCGCGGTGAAGCCGCCGGGCACCGACAGCGCCGGGCAGCCGGTGGCCGAGATGACCGTGCAGGAGCGCATCCACTCCAGGTAGTTGTCCTGGTGGACGCCGGCGATCTCGGTCGGGTACTCGATCTCCACCGGGAAGGGCAGCACCTGCGTCGTCGGGGCGAGCAGCACGTCGTACCGCTCGAAGAACGCGACCATCCGCTCGTGCAGCTTCGTGTGCAGCTGCTCCGCGCGGGCCAGGTCGGCGCCGGTGAGCTCCGCGCCCCGCGCCGCGTTCCAGCGGATCGACTCCTTGACCTGGTCCGGGTGGCGGCGGATCAGCTCGCCGAACGACGCGTCGAACAGCCACGCCCGCAGCGTGCCGAACACCTCGTCGGCGCCGGAGAGGTCGGGGCAGGCCTCATCCACCGTCGCTCCCAGCGACTCGAACACCGCGATCGACGGCGCGAGCCCGGCGGTGATCGCGGGGTCGACGGTCACCTGCCCGCCGAGGTCGGGCGCCCAGGCCACCCGCAGCCCGTCCAGCCGCTCGGGCAGGGGTGCGGCGAACCCGGCGCCGGGCTCCTCCAGCGCGATCGGCACCCGGGGGTCCGGCCCGGCCAGCACCGACAGCTGCAGGGCGACGTCGGCCACGGTCCGCCCCATGGGCCCCTGCACCGAGAGGGTCGACCAGCCCATCGGCGCCGGCCAGGTGGGCACGCGGCCGGGGGTGGGCCGCAGCCCGACGACGTTGCAGAACGCGGCCGGGTTGCGCAGCGAGCCGCCCATGTCGCTGCCCTCGGCCAGGGGCACCAGCCCGGCCGCCAGCGCGGCCGCGGCCCCGCCGCTGGAGCCGCCGGCGGAGAGCCCGTGCCGGTAGGGGTTGTGGGTGGCGCCGAACACCGGGTTGAAGGTGTGCGAGCCCGCCGCGAACTCCGGCACGTTGGTCTTGCCCACGCGGATCGCCCCGGCGCCCACCAGGCGGGCCACCACCAGCTCGTCGGCGTCCGGCACGGTGTCGGCGTGCACCGGAGAGCCCCAGGTCGTGCGCATGCCCCCGGTGGCGTGGGTGTCCTTGTGCGCGACCGGGAGCCCGTGCAGCGGGCCGAGCGGCTCGCCGGCGGCCTGCGCGGCGTCGGCGGCGTCGGCGGCGGCCCGGGCGGCCTCGGCGTCCAGCGTCACGATCGCATTGACCCGCGGGTTCACCCGCTCGATGCGCCGCAGGTGCGCCTCGAGCAGCTCCCGGGCGGACACCTCCCGGCGGCGCACGAGTGCGGCCAGCTCGGTGGCGGGGCGGGTGCAGAGCTCGTCGTCGGCGGTCACCCCGGCAGCCTGCCAGAAGCCCGCGTGCGTGCGGGTGCGGCCTCCGGGGAACGATGACCGGTGATGACCGACGAACGCACCACTGCCGACGACGCGGGCTCCGCGGACACCACGAACGAGGGCACGACCTTCGAGGGCACCACCTTCGAGGACCTGGGCCTGCGCCCCGAACTGCTGAAGGCGCTCGGTGCCCTCGGCTACGAGGAGCCGACCCCCATCCAGCGCGAGGCCGTCCCGCCGCTGGCGGAGGGCCGGGACCTGCTGGGCCAGGCGGCCACGGGTACCGGTAAGACCGCCGCCTTCTCGCTGCCCGTGCTCCAGCGGATGCCGGCCCACCGCACCGACCGGGACCCGGTCGCGCTGGTGCTGCTGCCCACGCGGGAGCTCGCCGTCCAGGTGTCGGAGGCGCTGCACCGCTACGGCCGTGACCTGGGCGCCCGCGTGCTACCCGTCTACGGCGGGGCACCGATCGTGCGGCAGCTGCGCTCGCTGGAGTCGGGCGTCGACGTCGTCGTCGCGACCCCCGGCCGCGCCCTCGACCTGCTCAACCGCGGCGCGCTGCACCTCGGCGAGATCGCGACCGTCGTGCTGGACGAGGCCGACGAGATGCTCGACATGGGCTTCGCCGAGGACCTCGAGGCGATCCTCGACGCGACCCCGGAGGAGCGGCAGACGGTGCTCTTCTCGGCCACGATGCCCCGCCGCCTGGACGCGCTGGCGCGCCGCCACCTCACCGACCCGGTGCGGATCACCATCGCCCGGGAGCGGGCGGCGCCCGGTACGGCGCCCCGCATCCGGCAGACCGCCTACGTCGTCCCCCGCGGTGCCAAGCCGGCCGCGCTGGGCCGGATCCTGGACGTCGAGGCGCCGACGGCGGCGATCGTCTTCTGCCGCACCCGCGAGGAGGTCGACTCCCTCACCGAGACCCTGAACGGCCGCGGGTACCGGGCCGAGGCCCTGCACGGCGGGATGAGCCAGGAGCAGCGCGACCGGGTGATGGGCCGGCTGCGCGGGGGGACCGCGGAGCTGCTGGTGGCCACCGACGTCGCGGCGCGCGGGCTGGACGTCGAGCAGCTCACCCACGTCGTCAACTACGACGTCCCGTCGGCGCCGGAGTCCTACGTGCACCGCATCGGCCGGGTCGGCCGGGCCGGCCGCGAGGGGGTGGCGATCACGCTCGCCGAGCCCCGGGAGCACCGGATGCTCAAGACCATCGAGCGGGTCGCGGGCGCGCCGATCGCCGTCGAGAAGGTGCCCACGGTCGCCGACCTGCGGGCCCGCCGGCTCGACCTCACCCGGGGCGCGCTGCGGGAGAGCCTGCTCACCGACGACCTGGACCGCTTCCGGGTGGTCGTCGAGACCCTCACCGACGAGTTCGACCTCATGGAGGTGGCGCTCGCGGCGGTGAAGCTCGCGCACGAGGCGGCCGGGCCGGTGGACGACGACGAGGAGATCCCCCAGGTCTCCTTCCGCCCGGAGCGGGACGGCGGGCGCGCGGGGGGCGGCCGGGACGGCGGGCGCCGGGACGAGCGCGGCGGCCGTCCGGCCGGGCGCTCCGGCGGCGCTCCGGGCGCGCGCCTGTTCGTGGGGGTGGGCCGGGACGCCGGCATCCGGCCGGGCGACCTGGTCGGCGCCATCACCGGGGAGACCGGGCTGACCGGGCGCGACGTCGGGTCGATCGAGATCCACCAGCGGTTCGCCCTGGTGGAGGTGCCCGAGTCCGCGGCCGACGAGGTCGTGCAGGCGCTGCGCGCCACGATGATCAAGGGGCGCAAGGCGCAGGTGCGGCGCGACCGCGGCCGCTGACCCACCGGCGGGCTAGGCCCCGGCCGGATCCTGGGGCACGGTGGGCGGCACCCGGACCGGTCCGGCCTCGGCCGGCCGGGGGCGGTCCTGGGGGTGCAGCCGGACCGCGACCAGCGCGACGTCGTCCTCGGGCCGGCCGTGCACCAGCCGGTCGAGCAGTTCGTCCAGCAGGTGCTGCAGCGGCAGGTCGGCCAGCTCGACCACCGCCTCGCGCAGCCGCTGGATCCCCTCGTCGAGGTCGGAGTCGCGGCGCTCGACGAGCCCGTCGGTGTAGAGCAGGACCGTCGAGCCGCGCTCGAGCGTGGCCACCGTCTCCCGCCGCTGGGTGCTGGGGTCGACACCGAGCAGCAGGTCGCCGGTCCACTCGCCGAGCTCCGCCACCTTGCCGTCCGGGGTGAGGACCAGCGGCGGCAGGTGCCCGGCGTTCGCCCAGCGCATCCTGGTGACGCCCTGGCCCAACTCCTCGGGGGTTTGCTCGAACCGGGCCACGGCCGCGGTGGCCAGCGTCGGGATCTGCAGCGTCGTCATCGAGGCGTCGAGCCCGCGCAGGACCTCGCCGGGGCCGGCGTCGCTGTAGGTGGCGACCCCGCGCAGCAGCCCGCGCAGCTGCCCCATGGCGGCCGCGGCCTCGGTGTCGTGCCCGACGACGTCGCCGATGACCAGCATCGTCGAGCCACCTGGCTGCAGAAAGGCGTCGTACCAGTCCCCGCCGACCCGGGCGGCCTCCGCGGCGGGGAGGTAGCGCACCGCGATCTCGGCGTGGTCGGGCTCGGGGGGCTCGGTGAGCAGGCTGCGCTGCAGCCCCTCGGCGAGTTGCTGCTGGGCGGTGTACAGCCGGCCGTTGTCCAGGGCCAGACCGGCGCGGTCGGCGGCCTCCTGGGCGGTGGCCAGGTTCTCCGCCTGGGTCGGGGTCGCACGGGTGTAGTAGACGGTGAGCAGGCCCAGCGTGCGGTTGCGCCCGCGCATGGGCAGGACGACGGCCTCGCGGGGGCCGAGCCGGGCCAGCAGGTCCCTGGCCTCGCCCGGGGCCATGAGCTCCAGCACCGCGGCCCCGTCGCTGCGCTGCTGCTCACCGGTGCGCAGCGCGATCGCGGCCGGCGAGTCCGGCGGCATCGAGTCCATCCGCACGCTCCGGTACCGCTCCAGCACCGGGCACATCGCGGGGTCGGCGTGCCAGCCGCCGACGTCCCGCGGCCGGCCGTCCTCGTCCACGATCGTGACGATGCAGAAGTCGGCGAGCGCCGGCACGACCAGCTGGGGCAGGTGCGCCATCGCTGCCTGCTGGTCCAGGGCGCCGGCCAGGTCGGCGCTGACGCGTGCCAACAGCGCCAGTCGCTGGGCCGACCGCTCCGCCTGCTCCTGCATCCGGCGGCGCTCGGTGACCTCGAGGAAGTACACCGAGAGCCCGTCGGGGCTCGGCCAGGCGCGCAGCTCGTACCAGCCGTCCAGCGGGGCCGGGTAGTAGGCGTCGAACGACACCGGCTCGCCGGTGCGGACCGCCTGGTCGAAGCCGTCCTCGAAGACGCTGTTGAGCGCGTCCGGGAAGGCCTCCCACAGCACGCGGCCGAGCAGCTCGTCGCGGGTCACCTGCAGCAGCCGCTCGGCCTCGGCGTTCACGTGGGTGAACCGCCAGTCGCGGTCGAGGCTGTAGAAGCCGGCGGGCATCGCCTCGAGCACCCGGGTGACCAGGGTGGCCGCCTCCCGCTCGCCGGTGATGTCGAAGGCGGCGCCGAGCAGGCGGACGGCGGAGCCGTGGCGGTCGGGCAGCGCCCGGCCGCGGGCGTGCACCCACCGGGTCTCGCCGTCGGGTCGGACCACGCGGTAGGTCGCGTCGAAGTCGCCGCACTCGTCGATGGCGTTCTGCAGCGCCTCCCCGACCGGCTCCAGGTCGTCCGGGTGCAGCCGCGCGTTGAACGCCTCGATCGTCTGGTCGAAGCCCTCGGCGTCGTAGCCGAACAGCGTGATGAGCTGCTCGTCCCAGATCAGCTGCCCGGTCGCCAGGTCCCAGTCGAACGTGCCGACCTCGCCGGCCTCGGTCGCCAGCTCCCAGCGCACCCGGTCGTTCTCGGACCGCCGCAGCAGCGCCGAGAGCTCGAGCTCGGTCATCACCGAGCCGGCCAGCTCGCGGAGCGTGTCGATCTCCGACGCGGCCCACGGCCGCGGCTCGGGGTCGAAGACGCAGAGCGCGCCGACGACGGCACCCGAGGCGTCGGTGAGCGCGATGCCCAGGTAGGAACCGACGGCGCCGGCCCGGACGGGCGGGAGGTCGCGGACGCGCTCGTCCGACCGGGCGTCGGGAACGACGAGCGCCTCCCCCGCGGGCAGCGCGGCGGTCACCGTGCAGAGGGATTCCTCGAGCGGTCCGGTGGTGCCCACGGCGGCGGCGCCGGTGCCGGCGGCGACGTGCTGGATGTCCACCAGCAGAGAGACCTGGCTCCCGCTGGTGCCCAGGAGCCGGGCGGCGAGCGCCGCGAGGCGGTCCAGGCCGGTGAGGTCCCCGTACGGGAGGACGGCGCGGGCAGCCGCCACCCGGGCGGGATCCTGCCGCAGCTGGGCCGCCGACCAGGCGCCGAGGGTCGCTGCCGCGCCGACCGTGCGGTCCGATCCGTCCACCGAAGCCCTTCTGCCCCGGCGGTCGCCGGATCCGTGACACCGGGCGCCGCACTGTTCGGGCGCACCGGATCACCGCAGTTATGTCACGACTAGCCGGTTGCGTGCAACCAACTGCTCGGTATGGGCGGGAGAGATGGGCCTCACCGGGCGGGCACGACCAGGGTCAACGCCGTGCCGCCGTCATGTTCCACGTGCAACCCCGCCCGCCTCAGCAGTCCCCTGAGTCGCACGACGTCGTCCGGCTCGGCCGTCGTGCTGGCGAGCAACCGGGCCACCCGGCCCTTGTGCGCCTTGTTGAAGTGGCTCACCACCGCGCGGGTGCCGTCGGGCCGTTCGCTCAGCACGGTGACCGTGACCGCGCCGGGCGCGGGGGCCAGCGCCGCGTAGGAACCGCTGCGCAGATCGACGACGAGCCCCTCGACGCCGTCGAGCACCGGCCCGAGCGCCGGCCGCCACAGGGCGCGCAGGGTGGGCCGACCGGGCAGCGTGGAGCCCGCCGACAGGCGGTAGGCCGGGATCCGGTCCCCGCCGGCGACCAGGCCGAACAGCGCCGACCCCACCGCCAGCCGGCGGTCGGCGCGGGCCCGTTGCGCCCGGGAGAGGGAGCCGATGTCCAGGGCGTCGTAGAGGACGCCCGTGTAGCGCTGCAGGGCCGGGAGCGTGCTGGCGGAGAAGAGGGCCGCGTTGCGGGCGATCTCCTCGTCCTGCTTCGGGGAGAGCCCGAGCGCCGCCCGGGAGGCCGGGACGTCGCCGGCGAGCTCCACCAGCGCCTCGGTGAGCTGGGTCCGCACCGGGGTGAGCTGCGGCGCGGTGAGCGCGGCGAGGTCGAGCGGAGGGCCGTCACCGCCGGGGGCCTTGGTCTCCGACGGGGGCAGCAGGACGAGCACGAGGCGCCAGCCTAAGCGCCCGTCAGCTCAGGTCGACCACCACCGGGGCGTGGTCGCTCGCGCCCTTCCCCTTGCGCTCCTCGCGGTCGATGAACGCCCCACCGACCCGCGCGGCCAGCGCCGGGGACCCCAGGACGAAGTCGATGCGCATGCCCTCGCGCCGGGGGAAGCGCAGCTGCGTGTAGTCCCAGTAGGTGTAGACCCCCGGGCCGGGGGCGTGCGGGCGGACCACGTCGGCGTACCCGGCGTCGACCACCGCCTGGAAGGCCGCCCGCTCCGGGGCGGAGACGTGCGTCGACTGGCTGAACACCGACATGTCCCAGACGTCGTCGTCCTGCGGGGCGATGTTCCAGTCGCCGACGAGGGCGACCTGTGCGGCGGGGTCCTCGGCCAGCCAGCCCGCCGCCGTGTCCCGCAGGGCGGCCAGCCACTCCAGCTTGTAGGTGTAGTGCGGGTCGGCCAGCGTGCGCCCGTTGGGCACGTAGAGGCTCCACACCCGGACGCCGGCGCAGGTGGCGGCCAGCGCCCGCGCCTCGCAGGTGGTCTCCTCGCCCCAGCACGGCTGACCGGGGAAGCCGACGGTGACGTCCTCCAGCCCCACGCGGGACAGGATCGACACCCCGTTCCACTGCGAGTAGCCGACGTGCGCGACCTCGTAGCCGAGCGCCGTGAACCGGTCCAGCGGGAACTGGTCGTCCCGGCACTTGGTCTCCTGCATGGCCAGGACGTCGACGTCGTGCCGCTCCAGGGAGGCCGCGACGCGGTCGGCGCGGGTGCGGATCGAGTTCACGTTCCAGGTGGCCAGGCGCACGACCCGGAGCTTACGGAGAGCCACCGACGGAGCGGCCCGGCCGCCCCGGGTGCCGGTGTCGCCGGATCGGGCGGACCTGCCCGGAGGGCCGGCCGCGGGCGTCCCGACCTGGCCGAACGGTGGGAGCATGGCCGCGTGAGCTGGGCTGGCGCGGAGGGCGTGGGATGACCGTCGGGACGACACCTCCCGCCCCGCAGCGTGGAGCGCGGGCGTCGGGGGCCGTTCCGCGGCGCGGGTTCGGCGCCGCCCTCGGCTGGACCGTCCTCGGCGCGCTGGTGCCCGGCGTCGCGCTGCTCGCCGCCGGCCGCCGACGGCTCGGCGCGGTCGTCCTCACCGTCTTCCTCCTCCTGGCCGCCGCCGCCGGGTGGCTGGCCACCGGGGGGCAGCGGTTCGCCGCCCGCACCCTCGTCGACACCGACGTCCTGCTCTGGACCACCATCGGCATCGGCGTGCTGGCCGCGCTGTGGATCGCCGTCGTCGTGGCCGGCTACCGGATGCTCGTGCCGGCCGGCACGTCGCGCGGGCGGCGCGTCGCCGGCGGGTTGGTCGTGGCGGTGCTCGTCGTGGCGATCGTCGTCCCGGCCGTCTTCGTGGGGCGCCTGGCGACGACGTCGCGGGACCTCATCGCCGGTGTGTTCGACGACGACCGGAGGTCGGCCACCGTCGACGAGGAGCCGGACGACGGCACCGCCGAGCTCTTCGGTGGGCGCGAGCGGGTGAACGTGCTGCTGCTGGGGGGCGACGGCGGGGAGGGGCGTGAGGGCGTTCGCACCGACACGGTCATCGTGGCCAGTACCGACACCGCCACCGGCGAGACCCTCCTGTTCAGCCTGCCCCGCAACCTCCAGGACCTGCCGTTCCCCGAGGACAGCCCGCTGGCCGAGCTCTACCCCGAGGGCTTCGACGCCGGCAGCGAGAGCGAGAGCCTCCTCAACGCCGTCTACCGCAACGGCCCGGCCTGGTACCCCGACGCCCTCGGCCCCACCGACGACCCGGGCGCCGACTTCCTGAAGCTGGGCGTCGGGGAGGCCCTCGGCCTGCGGATCGACTACTTCGTGCTGGTCAACCTCGAGGGGTTCAGCCGGCTGGTCGACGCGCTCGGTGGGATCACGGTCAACGTGAACTACTACGTGCCCATCAACGGCGACCCGGGCACCGGCGAGCTGCCCGACGACTACATCGAGCCAGGGCCGGACCGCCGCATGGACGGGTACACCGCGCTGCAGTTCGCCCGGGGCCGGTTCGGGTTGAGCGACTACGACCGCATGGCGCGGCAGCGCTGCACCATCTCCGCGATCGTCGACGCCGCCGACCCGGTGACGCTCCTGCAGCGCTACCAGCAGCTGGCCGCGACCACCGAGGACATCGTCAGCACCGACATCCCGCGCTCGCGGCTCGACGACTTCGTCGACCTGGCCTTCCTCGTGAAGGACGCCGAGATCCGCAGCGTCGTGTTCGACCCCTCGGTGATCGATCCCGCGTATCCGGACTACGACCGGATCCGGCAGCTCGTGCAGGAGGCGATCGACCCGCCGCCGGCGCCTGCGCCTGCGCCGCCGGGGGACGGGGCGCCGGGGGCGGAAGCCCCTGGACCGCCGGAGGCCCCCGAGCCGGAGGACGACCCGGTCATCGACGTCGCCGACGCCTGCGCCTACGACCCGGCCCGTGCGGCCGAGGCGCGCGCGGAGGGCGAGCCGCCGACCAAGTGAGCACCCGGGCGGATGCCGGACGGCCCAGGGCGGTGCCGCTCAGCCCAGGGCGATGTCCCGCCGGCGGAAGCCGGTGAAACCGGCCGCCAGGAGGACGCCGGCGACACCGGCCAGCCCGACGAGTGGCGCGAGTCGCCACTCCTCGAGCGGCAGCGTCGGGATCCAGGCGATCGGCGACAGGTCGCTCACCCAGCCCGGCCAGTCGAACGACTCGGCGAACATGGTGATCACGAGGAAGAGCCCGACCGCGGCCCACGCCACGGCCGCGGCCAGGCGGGGCAGCAGCCCGAAGAGCGCGACGGCGACGCCGGCGACGACCCAGATGGCCGGGACGTAGGAGACCGCAGCGCCCACCATCCGGCCGAGCGCCGCCGCGTCCCCCGTCTGCGCCACCCGCACCAGCCCGGTGGTCACCCCCGCGGCGGTCATCGCCAGCGCCGAGCCCAGCAGCGCGACCAGCACGTGGCTGCCCAGCCAGGCCGGGCGGCTGGTCGCCGTGGCGAGCAGCACCTCGGCCCGGTCGTCCGACTCCTCGGTGCGGGCCCGGAGGACTGCCGACACCGCGTAGGCCGAGGCCAGCAGTGCCGTGACGGCGAACGTTGTGCCGAGGTAGGCGTCGACGAGCCGGCCGAGGTCGGGGTCGCCGAAGACGGCCAGTGCCTGCTCGTTCCCCGCGATCAGCGTCTCGACCGACTCCGCCAGGGCGCCGTAGACCACGCCGAGCAGGCCGAGCCCGACCGTCCAGGCGATGAGCGCACCGCGGTGCAGCCGGAGCGCCAGCCCGAGCGGGGAGAGGAGTGCCCGCCGCGCGGTGGGTCGGCCGGGCCGGGGCTGCACGAGCCCGGAGCCGAGGTCCCGGCGGTCGAGCAGGGCGAAGCCGGCGACGACGAGGACGGCGGCGACGACGAGGCACAGTGCCAGGGGGGCGGGGGCGTCGTCGGTGAACGGGTGCGTGGCCTGCGCCCAGCCGATCGGCGAGGTCCACACCACCCAGTTGCCCTCGATGTCGCCGATGGCGCGCAGCACGAACGCGACGGCGAACAGCCCACCGACCAGGCCGTAGACGCCGCGGGTGGAACCGGTGGCCTGGGCGGCGACCGCGGTGATCCCGGTGAAGACCAGCCCGCACGCGCCCACCGACGCGCCGAGCACGAACGAGCCGACCGCCGGCAGCCCCGAGGCCGTCGTGGCCGCGCCGATGGTCAGCGCCAGCACGACGCACGCCAGCGAGGAGAGCAGCACGGCGGCCAGCAGCGGCGCGTGCCGGCCGACGCGCGCCGACCGGAGCAGCTCGGTGCGGCCGGCCTCCTCGTCGGCGCGGGTGTGCCGGGTGACGGTGAACATCGCCATCAGCGCGGCGATCAGCATCAGCGTCGCGGAGATCTCGAACGCGACCGCGCCGGCGACGGTGTCCAGCCCGACCGGGGGGCCGGCCAGCGCGATGGTCGCCGCGTTGCTGCCGACCGAGGCCTGGTACGCGGCCAGGTCGGCGGGGGTGTCGTAGAGGGCCTGGCTGGAGACGGACTGCGTGAGCACCATGAAGGTGCCGGCGGCGATCCAGATCGGCAGCCGCAGCCGGTCCCGGCGCAGGGCGAAGCGGAACAGGGCGCCGGTGCCGGCGAGCGTGCTCGATGCGTTGCTCACGACCGCCCCGCCTCCTGGGGAACGGGCACGCCGTCGGCGGCGAGCTCGTCGCCGTAGTGCCGGAGGAACAGCTCCTCGAGGGTGGGCGGGGTGCTCGTCAGGCCGCGCACGCCCAGGGGGGCGAGGTGGCGCAGCACCCCGTCGAGCGCGTCGGTGTCGACGTCGAAGTGCACCCGGCCGTCCTCGTGCCGCAGGTCGTGCACCCCGGGCAGGGAGCTCAGCCCGTCGGCGGGACGCTCGGTCTCCACCGCCATGGACATCCGGGTGAGGTGGCGCAGCTCGGCCAGCGTGCCGCTCTGCACGGTCCGGCCGAGCCGGATGATGCTCACCCGGTCGCAGAGGGCCTCGGCCTCGGCGAGGATGTGGCTGGACAGGAGCACCGTCCGGCCCTCGGCGCGCAGTTCGCGGATGCACTCCTGGAACACGGCCTCCATGAGCGGGTCCAGGCCCGAGGTCGGCTCGTCCAGGATGAACAGCTCCGCGTCGGAGGCGAGCGCCGCGACGAGGGCGACCTTCTGCCGGTTGCCCTTCGAGTAGGTGCGCGCCTTCTTCCGAGGGTCGAGGTCGAAGCGCTCCAGCAACTCCGTGCGGCGCCGCGGATCGAGGCCGCCGCGCAGTGCGCCGATGAGGTCGATCGCCTCGCCACCGCTGATGGTCGGCCACAGCGTCACGTCCCCCGGGACGTAGGCGAGTCGGCGGTGCAGCGCGACGGCGTCGCGCCACGGATCACCGCCCAGCAGCTCGGTCCGGCCCGCGTCGGGGCGGAGCAGGCCCAGCAGCACGCGGATGGTCGTGGACTTCCCGGACCCGTTCGGGCCGAGGAAGCCGTGCACCTCGCCGGAGGCGACCTCGAGGTCGAGGCCGTCGAGGGCGCGGGTGGCGCCGAAGGTCTTCACCAGGCCGGAGACGGAGATGGCTGTGGTCACGGCGGCAGAACCTACACTCATTTCGCAAAGTTGTGAAGTTCATTGCGTGCCCGACGGGTCCGGTACCGTGAGGGAGTGACCAGCGTGGATGCGACGGACGAGGAGCGGGCCACCCTGCTCCGCTTCGTCGAGCGGTTCGCCCTGGTCCTGCGGGAGTCGGGCATGCCGCCGATGCCGGCCCGGGTCTTCGCCTACGCCCTCGCCGACGACGCCGACCGCTACACCGCCGCCGAGCTGGCCGAGGGGCTGCAGGTCAGCCCGGCCGCGATCAGTGGCGCGGTCCGCCAGCTGGTGCAGGTCGGGTTCCTCGTCCGCGAACGGGAGCCGGGGACGCGCAGCGACCTCTACGTCCTCGACGACGAAAACCTGTGGACGCGGTTCGCCGGGGCGGAGCTGGCGGCGTTGCAGCGGTTCGAGGACGTCGTCGCGGGGGGCATCGAGCTGATCGGCGTCGACCGCCCGGGCGGGCGCCGGCTGGCCGAGACCCGGGAGTTCCTCGCCTTCCTGCACGAGGTGCTCGCCGAGGCGGTCGCCCGCTGGCCCGCGGAGCGGGTCCGTCGCGTCGTACCCGGCCGCTCCGGCTGACCCGGGGCGCGGGCACCCGCCCGCTGCGCGCCGAGGGGCGCCGCAGGCCGCCGAGCGCCGCCACGGAGAATGGCCGGGTGCCCGCTCCCTCCGTCCGGCCCGTTGCCACCGTCGACGCGGCGCTGCGCGCCGAGCTGCTCGCCTGCTGGACCGACGTCACCAACGCCGGCGGCGCCGTCGGGTTCGTGCCGCCGGTGACGCAGGACGACGTCGTCCCGCTGCTCGACAAGCTCCTGGAGGGCGTCCACTCCGGCCGGGACGTGCTCGCCCTGCTCGAGGTGGACGGCGAGACGGCGGGCTTCGCCAGCGTCGTCGGGTCGCTGAGCCCGCTGCGCCGCCACTGGGGGACGGTGCTGCGGGTGCAGGTGCACCCCTCGCGCCAGGGCCAGGGTCTCGGTCGGGTGCTCATGGACGGGGTGCACCGGATCGCCCGGGACCGGGGCTGGGAATTCCTGCACCTGACCGTTCGCGGGGGCACCGGCGTGGACGGGTTCTACCGGGGGCTCGGCTACCAGGAGGTCGGGCGGCTGCCCGGCGCGATCCGGGTCGCACCGGGCGACGACCGCGACGAGATCGTCATGGCCTGTCCGCTCTGAGCGCCGGGCGGACGGTTCGAGCCGCCGCCCGTCGCCCTCGCGTCAGACCCCTCGCGTCAGACCTCTTGCGTCAGACCTGGACCGGGACCTCGCCCTTGGCCGCCATGCGGGCCCGCATCCGCTCGCGGCTCTCCACGAACTTCGTCGCTTGGGCGTCGAGGCCGGCGAGGAACTCGGCCAGCTGCTCGCGGGCCTGCTCGCCCTCGGGGCCGAGGTCGCTGCGCTCGAAGACCTTCCAGGTGCGCAGGATCGGGCTGACCACCTCGTCGTGGTGCAGCCGCAGGTCGTAGATGCCGGCCTTGGCGATGATCGTGGAGTTCTTCCGGAAGTTGGCCATGTTCGCGCCGGGCATCTCAAAGGTCATGACCTCCTTGGCGACGGCCTTCATCATCTCGTCGGGGTCGATGTCGAACGCCGCCGTCACCAGGTTGCGGTAGAAGATCATGTGCAGGTTCTCGTCGGTTGCGATGCGGGCCAGCAGCTTGTCCGCGATCGGGTCACCGGTGGCCTTGCCGGTGTTGCGGTGCGACACCCGGGTGGCGAGCTCCTGGAATGAGACGTAGGCGACGGCCTCGAGCGGGGTCTTGTCTCCGGAGTCGTAGCCGGTGGTCATGTAGTCCATCCGGGCCCGCTCCAGCTCCACCGGGTCGACGCCGCGGGTGACGACCAGGTAGTCGCGCAGCGCGACACCGTGCCGCCCCTCCTCCGCGGTCCAGCGGCCCACCCACTGCCCCCAGGCGCCGTCCCGGCCGAAGCGGGTGGCGATCTCGCGGTGGTAGCTGGGCAGGTTGTCCTCGGTCAGCAGGTTCACGAACATCGCGGCCTTGGCAGTCGCGTCCAGCCGGGACTGCTCGGGGGACCAGTCCTCGCCGCCGAGGAAGGCGAAGTTGCGCCCCTCGTCCCAGGGCACGTAGTCGTGCGGATGCCATTCCTTGGCCATCCTGATGTGCCGGTCGAGGTTCTCCGCGACCACCGGTTCGAGCTCGGTGAGCACGGCTGCCTGCGGGGATGTCTGGGGCATGGGGACCTCCGGGTCGGCTCGACCTGCGTCGTCGCAACCTACGCCGACGTGGCTCCGGTCGTGCTCGTACGGGTTCCCCCGACGGCCTGTCGCTACCCCTCGATCGGGCATCCGGGAGGAAGCGCCCGCCCGGCCCCGCCGTCCGACCCGAACGGGCCGGCTGCCGTCTCCGGTCGGCGCGCGGGCCGGTTTGGCAGGGTGGGGGCATGACCGACCCGTCCCCCGGCGCTCCCGTCTCACGCAACGCCCGCCGCGAACGCCTGATCGGACTGCTCGTCCTGGGGGTCGCCTTCGTGCTCCTGGTGTCCTCGCCGACCTGGTTCGCCGCCGAGCAGGCGGGCGTGGGCATCGGCCAGCTGGCCGTGGCGGTGGTGCTCGCGGTCGTCGGCGGTCTCCTCGTCCGTCGCGCCACCCGGGGCTGAGTGCTCGAACCGTCGCGCGACGGCCGTTCCGCGCCGCCGGGCCTCCTCGGCCAGCTGCCGCATCGCGGTCACCGACGCCGGCTCGCTCATCCGTCGGGCTCCGAGACCGGCGCCTCGGCGACGACCGCACCCCTGGCGTCCAGGATCCGCACCCGGTCGGGCGTCGGTGACCCCAGCGGACCCACCCCGGCGCCGTCCACCAGCGGCACCGTGGCGTGCAGCCTGCCGTCGGCGAGATAGATCTCGGCCAGGGCGCCGGACTCCGGCCCGCTGATCGTGACCGAGTTCGACGTCGGCACGGCGAACACCCGCTCCAGGAGCGGGGTGCCGGCCGGGGCCAGCGCGACGCGGAACGAGTCCTCCTGCGCCATGTCGAACTGGTCCGTCCAGTAGTCGACGAACGCGGCCCCCGTCGCGCCCGAGGGGAAGGTCACGCCCAGGAGCAGGGTCCGGGTCCCCGGGTCACCGTCCACGGCGCCGGCGGCGAGCAGGGTCGGGCGGAGGTCGCGGAGCGGCAACCCGTACCGCCCGGCGAGCTGTATCGCGGCCTGTTGTAGCACCTCCTCGTGGGCGAGCCCGCGCAGCCCGCGGGGGTCGGCGATCTCCACCGGCTCGTTCCAGGCCCTGGTCAGGTCCTCCTCGGTGGTGTTGGCGCGGTTGAGGGGCCGGCTCTGGCCGGGCCGGGACAGCTCCACGGAGAGGCCTGTCGGCCAGTCGGAGGACCCGCCGAGCGCCAGCGCGCCGGCGCCCTCCTCCATCGGCACCGGTTCCCACTGGTCGACGACGTTGGCCGACGCGGTCACCGTCCGGCCGGTCAGCACCCGGGCCTCGTCCCCGGGCGCGCCGACGACCACCACCATGCGCTGCTCGGGCGCCCCGTACGGGGCGGCGAACAGCTCCGCGGACTCCAGGCCGGGGGCTGGCGCGAGAAGGCCGACCGGGACCATCTCGTCCGGTGCGGCGTCGCGGGGACCGGTGAACCAGGCCTGGACCACGCCCTCCTGTTCGGTCCGGCCGAGGACGAGCGTCACCCGGCTGCCGGCCACCTCACCCGCCCACGCGACCCGGCGGGTTTCGACCGGTGGATCGGGCAGCTCGACGCCCGGCGGCAGCTGGGCGGCGAGCTCCGGAGGGACCCAGTCCAGCTCGCGGACCCCGGCCAGCCACTCCTCGTCCCCGGCGAGCGAGCCGCGCGTCGGCAGGTCGTAGAGGGAGGGCGCCGGGTTCCGGGTCGGGCTGCCCGGCACCGCGACCTCGCCGCCCCGCTCGCCGCTCAGCAGGCCGGAGGTCGTGACCGGCACCCCGACGGCGACCGCCAAGGCCACCAGGCCGCCGACGGCCATGGCCGTCCGGGACCGCCGCTGGGCGCGGTACCGCGCGCGGGTGCGCTCGGCCAGGTCGGCCGGGGGAGGCGCGGTGACGTCGGCGCGGTAGCGCAGGTCTCGCAGGCCGGCTTCCAGATCGCCGTCGGAGATCGTCACGTCAGCACTCCTCGAAGGCGTTGGCGGGGACGGTGGCAGCGAGGGCGGTGCGGAGGCGGGCGAGGCCTCGGACGGTCTGGCTCCGCACGGTGTGCACCGAGCAGCCGAGCAGCTCGGCGGTGGCCGCCTCGCTGAGGTCCTCCGTGTAGCGGAGGACGAGCACTGCCCGCATGCGCGGCGGGAGGGTGCCGAGCGCCTGGGCCATCCGCTCCCGCTCGGCGAGGGCGTCGGTCGCGTCGGGGGTGGCGGGGTCGTGCGCGGGCAGCGACACGATCTCCTGGGTGCTGCGCAACCGCCACCAGCTAGCGGCGCTGGTGACCAGCACCCGGCGCACGTACGGGAAGGGGTCGCCGGAGATCCGTCCCCAGCGGCGGTAGGCCTTCACCAGCGCCGTCTGCAGCAGGTCCTCGGCGTGACCGCGGTCCCTCGTCAGCAGCACGGCGGTCCGGAGCAGCTCACCGGACCGTGCCGCGACGAACGCCTCGAAGGCGTCGTCGTCCGTTCGTCCCACCGGGCCCCCCTCCGTCGTCACTGACTAGGACGGCCGAGGGGTGGGTGGACGAACGCCGCCGTGACCGGATCGTGACCTGAACGGTTCCGCTCGGGCGCCGTTGCGACCCGTGGTGACCCGCACCACACTCACGACGACGCCCGACGGGCGGCGGACGGAGGACCGGGTGAAGCTGGACAAGAAGGAGCTGGTGCGCGTGCTGCGCACCGAGGGGGACAACGGCACGGCCGACCAGGTCGAGGCGCGCCTCCCCGACGAGATCGACACCGACCGGGACGGCGACGCGCTGGCCGAGGTGGGGCTGGACCGGACGCAGCTGATGAGCAAGCTCGCGGGTGGGGGCTTCGGGACGACGCTCACCCCCTGAGCCGGGGACGGCGGTGGCCCGGAACCACGAGCGGTTCCGGGCCACCGGTCGTGCGGGCCTCGTTCAGCCGGTGAAGGGGCGCTCCCGCGCCAGCTCCTCCTTGGCCACGCCGCGGATGTGCACCGCGTCCGGGCCGTCGACGATGCGCAGCGTCCGCGCGCTGGCGTAGAAGCGGGCGAGCACGGTGTCGTTGCTGACGCCGGCGCCGCCGTGCACCTGGATCGCGCGGTCGATGACGTCGAGGGCCACCTTGGGTGCGGCGACCTTGATCGCGGAGATCTCGGTCCGGGCGCCCTTCGCGCCGTACTTGTCGATCAGGTCGGCGGTCTTCAGCACGTACAGGCGGGCCTGGTCGATCTCGATGCGCGAGAGCGCGATGGCCTCCCGCACGGTGCCCTGCTCGGACAGCGGCCGGCCGAACGCGACCCGGTTCTGGGTCCGCTCCACCATGAGCGCCAGCGCCCGCTCGGCCATGCCGATGGCGCGCATGCAGTGGTGGATGCGGCCGGGGCCCAGCCGCGCCTGGGCGATCATGAAGCCGTCGCCCTCGCCGGCGAGGATGTTCGTGGCCGGGACCCGGACGTCGGTGAACCGCAGCTCGGAGTGGCCGTGCTGGTCCTGGTACCCGAAGACCGGCAGGTGGCGGATGATCTCCAGCCCCGGGGTGTCGCGGGGGACGAGGACCATCGACTGCTGCCGGTGCGGCGGCCCGTCCGGGTCGGTCTTGCCCATGACGATGAAGATCTGGCAGCGCGGGTCCGCGGCGCCGGAGGTCCACCACTTGCGCCCGTTGATGACGTACTCGTCGCCGTCGCGGACGATCGAGGTCTGGATGTTGCGGGCGTCGGAGCTGGCGACGTCGGGCTCGGTCATCGCGAAGCCGGAGCGGATCTCCCCCTCCAGCAGCGGGTTGAGCCAGCGCTCCTTCTGCTCGGGCGTGCCGAACAGCATGAGCGTCTCCATGTTGCCGGTGTCCGGCGCGCCGACGTTCATCGACTCGGGTGCGATGACCGGCGACCAGCCGGTGATCTCGGCGACCGAGGCGTACTCGAGGTTGGAGAGGCCGCCCAGCTCGTGGTGGAAGAGGTTCCACAGGCCGCGCTTGCGCGCCTCGGCCTTGAGCTCCTCGAGGATCGGCGGGTGCTCGTGGTTGTCGTGGCCGCGCTCGGCGCGCCAGGCGTCGTAGACGGGTTCGGCGGGGAACACGTGCTCGCGCATGAAGTCCCACGCGCGGGCGCAGACGTCCTCGGCCTTGGGCGAGAGAGCGAAGTCCATGCCCGGCAACGTAGCGCCGGACGTGATCGCCGTCGCATCGGGGGTGAGCCGGCCCCGGACGCGGCAGAGCCGGGCCCACCGCTGGATGGCGGCAGGCCCGGCTCCCCGGACGGGTCCTCTCAGGCGCGCGTACGGCGCCCCTCGACGGCGTCGCGCACCGGGCCCAGCGCGATCGCCAGACCGGCCAGGGCGCTGACCAGGTGCAGCCAGTTGTCCGCCCAGTTCAGGCTCAGGAAGTCCCACTCGGCGTTCACGGCGAAGAGGCCGTAGATGAACGCCGCACCGTAGCCGATGGCGAGCAGCCAGCCGTACGTGCGAGCCCCGCTCAGGGTCCGGAACAGGGCCAGGCCCGCCGCGCCGATGACGATGTGCACGATGTTGTGGAACGGGTTGACCTCGAAGCCCAGGATCGTCTCGTTCGTGTCGTGGGCGAAGAAGTCGTCGAAGCCGGTGACGAAGAAGCCGATGATGCCGACCAGCAGATAGATCGCACCGATGGCCAGTGCCAGCATCTGCGGCCAGGTCATGCCCCGCCGGTCCGCTCCGGTGTTGCCTGTTGCAGACATCGTGTCCTCCCATGGGTCGTGAGACCTGCCAGGTTCTTGACAGGTGGCTGCCAGCAGCCCGTTACCCGGGGCTGAGCACGACTAACGAGGGCCACCGGTTCGGGGGACGGCCGTTGCCGGATCGTCACCTGGCGGCGGCCCGCCCGTGGAGCGCGTGACCCGCGCCGGTCACGACGGCGGGCCGCGTCGCCGGCGGGAACGTGCGGCGTCGCGGGGTTCAGCCGCGCCCGGGGCGCGGCGTGGCCCTCGCCCGGCGGACGACGAACGGGCCGATGGCCAGCAGGTCGACCGGTGCCGAGCCGAAGCACTCCAGGGCGTCCCGGGGGTCGTCGACCATCGGGCGCCCGGCGGTGTTCAGGCTGGTGTTCACGACCACGGGCAGGCCGGTGCGCCGCTCGAAGGCCGAGATCATGCGGTGCACCAGCGGCTCGGTCTCCGGGTCGATGGTCTGGATCCGCGCCGTGCCGTCCACGTGGGTGACCGTGGGGATGCGCTCCCGCCACTCCTCGGCGACGTCGTGGACGAACAGCATGTACGGCGAGGGGATCGGGCCACGGCTGAAGATCTCCGGCGCCCGCTCCAGCAGGACCATCGGTGCCACCGGGCGGAACTGCTCGCGGCCCTTGACGTCGTTCATCCGCTCGAGGTTGGCCTCGAAGCCGGGGTGGGCGAGCAGCGAGCGGTGCCCCAGCGCGCGCGGGCCGTACTCGCTGCGGCCCTGGAACCAGGCGACGATCCCGTTGTCGGCGAGCACCTCGGCGACGGCCTCGGCGACGTCGTCGGGCCGCTCGTAGTCGATGGCCGCCGTCTGCAGGAACTGCTCGATCTCGTCGTCGCTCCACCCGCGGCCGAGCGCCGCCCCTGCCATCGGCTCGGTGCGCTCGCCGAGCTCCGCGGCGACGTGCAGGGCCGCACCCAGCGCGGTGCCGGCGTCGCCGGCCGCCGGCTGCACCCAGACCTGCTCGAACGGGCTCTCTGCGAGGACACGGGTGTTGGCCACGCAGTTGAGCGCGGTGCCGCCGGCCATGGTGAGGGTCTTCTCGCCGGTCTGCTCGTGCACCCAGCGGGCGAGGTCGACCAGCACCTCCTCGAGGCGGGTCTGCACGCTGGCGGCGAGGTCGGCGTGGGCCTCGGTCCAGTCCTCGCCCTTGGCCAGGCGGGGCGCGAACTCGGCGAAGTCGATCTTCTCGGTGCGGAAGCCGCCGTCGTCGGTCGCGCGGATGAGTTCGGAGAGCTCGCCGAGGAAGCGCGGCTTGCCGTAGGAGGCCATCGCCATGACCTTGAACTCGTCGGAGCTGCGCAGGAAGCCGAGGTGGTCGGTGAGCTCCTCGTACATCAGCCCGAGGGAGTGGGGTAGCGCCTGGCCGGCGAGCACCTCCAGGTGGCCGTCCACGTAGCGGCCGGCCAGGTGGCTGTGGGCCTCCCCGCGGCCGTCGAGCACGAGGACGGCGTTGTCCCGCTGCGGCGCGGCCTTGCCCGCGGAGGCGGCGTGGGCAACGTGGTGCTTGACGAAGCGGACCTTCGCCGGGTCCAGCCCGGGCAGGGCGTGGGCCAGGAAGTCCGGCGCCATCTCGGCGTACTTCTTGCGCATGGTGTCGCCGTCGTCGAAGAGCCCGGACTCCTCCGGCGTCCCCATGAGGGACGGGTCGAAGGAGTAGGCGACGGCGTCGAGCTCCTCGGGCCGGATGCCCGCCTCCTTCAGGCACCAGGCCGCCGAGAGCTCCGGCAGTTCCCACGCGCTCCACGGCAGGGGGCGCTTGCCGTGCTTGCGCCGGCTGAACCGCTCCTCCTCGGCGGCGGCCACGATCCGGCCGTCGACGACCAGCGCCGCGGCGGGGTCGTGGTAGATCGCGTTGATGCCGAGGACCTTCACGCTGCGTCTCCTCCTGGCCGGGCTGACGCCTCCCGGTCCGGTCTCATGATCACGCCGGTCCGCCGACCCCGCACGGCGAGCCAGGCGACGTCCCTCGGATGGGCAGCGCGGCCGCGGGCCCGTCTGGCAGGGTGCCGGTGTGGATTCCGGGACGCTGGAATGGCGCGGCCGGCGGGTGCGGCACTGGCACGTCGGCGCGGGCCCCGACGTGGTGATGTGCCACGGCACCCCCTGGTCCGCGGAGCTCTGGCGGCCCTACGCCGAAGCGCTCGCCGCCGACTTCACCGTGCACCTGTGGGACATGCCCGGCTACGGCGCCTCCTCCAAGGACGCCGGGCACGCGGTCTCCCTGGACGTGCAGGGCGAGCTGCTGGCGGAGCTGGTGGAGCGGTGGGGCCTGCGCTCCCCGCACGTCGTCGCCCACGACTACGGAGGCGCGGTCGCCCTTCGGGCGCACCTGCTGCACGGGGTGCCCTACGCCTCCCTGGCCCTGGTCGACGTCGTGGCGCTGGCACCGTGGGGATCGGACTTCTTCCGGTTGGTGCGCGCCCACGCCGACGTCTTCGCGGCCCTGCCCCCGGCGGTGCACGAGGGGGCGCTGCGCGCCTACATCGCCGGGGCCAGCCATCGCGGGCTGACCGCCGGCCAGGTCGACGAGCTGGTGGCGCCGTGGACCGGCCCCGAGGGGCAGGCTGCCTTCTACCGGCAGATCGCCCAGGCCGACGAGGCGTACACCGACGTGCTGGAGCCTCGTTACCCGGACCTGGATCTGCCGGTGCTCGTGGTGTGGGGCAGCGAGGACACCTGGATTCCCGCTGATCGGGCGCACCGCCTCGCCGCACTGATCCCCGGGGCCCGCCTGGAGCTCCTCCCGGGCGCCGGGCACCTGGTCCAGCTCGACCAGCCGGTGCGGCTCGCGACGACCCTGCACCGGTGGCTGGCGGGGCAGGTCGCCCGTGGCGTCAGTCCCGGGGTCGAGCGGTGAGCAGGTCGTTGTCGAGGACGGCGGCCAGCCCGAGGGTCTTGTAGCCCACCTCGTCGAACAGCACGGTGAGCCGGTCGTCCTCGACCCGCATCACGACGCCGTTCCCCCACTCGCTGTGCTCGACCGGCGTCTCCACCGGGAAGGGCGTGTCCTCGGGCTCGGTGGCGACGTGCTCGTGCGCGGTGCCGGCCGAGCAGTTGTCGCAGTTGCCGCACGGCTCGTCGAGCTGCTCGCCGAAGTAGCCCAGCAGGAACTGGCGGCGGCACTCGGCGGTCTCGGCGTACCCGCGCATCATCTCCACGCGCGACTGGTCGACCTTCTCGTGGTGCTCGGCGAGCTCTCGGGCCTGCTCGGCGGCCTCGCCTGGCGGCGGGGCGCCGTCGGCGGGGTGGGCGGCGCCGTCCTCGTCCAGGACGACGGCCGACACCTGCTCCAGCAGGTTGAGGTCGCGCACCAGGGGGGTCGCGGCCCGGCCGGTCTCCTCGCGGAGCGCCTTGACGTCGACGCCGTCGTCGATGCCCGCCGCGGCGGCGGCCTGGACGAGCCCGGCGACCTGCTGCAGCTCCTCCTCGGCCGGCGCGCCGGCGGCGAAGAACCGGCGCAGCCCGAGGTCCTCCTGCCGGTAGACCAGGACGGCGAGCGCCGGTTCGCCGTCGCGACCGGCCCGGCCGATCTCCTGGTAGTAGCTGTCGAGGGAGTCGGCGGGCTCGGCGTGCACCACGAAGCGGGTGCCGGGCTTGTCGATGCCCATGCCGAACGCGGTGGTGGCGACGACGACGTCCAGCTCGTCGTCCATCCAGGCCCGCTGCGCCTCCTCGCGCTCGGACTTCTTCATCCCGGCGTGGTAGGCGAGCGTGCGGAGCCCGCGCCCGGCCAGCTCGGCGGCGATCTCCTGGGTGCCCTTCCGCGTGGCGCTGTAGACGATGCCGGGGCCACGCCCCTCGCCGACCTCGGCGACCACCCGGTCCAGCACGCCCTGCTCCTTGGCGTGGGCGTCGGCGTAGTGGTCGACCTCCAGCCGGATCTCCGGGCGGTCGAAGCCGGCGACGACGACCTCGGGCTCGCGCATGCCGAGCTGCTCGACGATCTCCGCGCGCACCGGAGGCGCGGCGGTGGCGGTGAGCGCCAGCACCGTCGGGTGGTCCAGCTGCTCGATGACCCCGCCCAGCCGCAGGTAGTCCGGGCGGAAGTCGTGGCCCCAGGCGGAGACGCAGTGCGCCTCGTCGACGACGAACAGCGCGGGCCGGGCCTTCGCGATCACGTCGACGACCTCGGGCTTGGTCAGCTGCTCCGGGGCGAGGAAGAGGAAGCGGACCGTTCCCTCCGCCAGCCCTTCGAGCGCCTCCTGCTGGTCGCCGGCCGACAGCGTGGAGTTCAGCTGCGCGGCCCGCCCGGCGCGCTCCGCCAGCTCGGTGAGCCGGTCGACCTGGTCGCGCTGGAGGGCGATGAGCGGGGAGACGACGAGCACCGGGCCGTCGAGCAGCTGGCCGGCGACCTGGTAGATCGCGGTCTTCCCGGCGCCCGACGGCAGCACGGCGAGGGTGTCCTGCCCGCCGACGACGGCCTGCATCGCCGCCTCCTGCCCCGGGCGGAAGTCGTCGTACCCGAGCACCTCGCGGGCGAACTCGCGGATGCGGCGGGTGCGGACGGAGGCGGTGGCACCGGCGGGGTTGTCGCGCTCGGGGGAGGGAGGCACCGGCTGCCTCTCCCCGCTGCCGGTGCGCGGCAAACGGTGCGCTGGCCCACCCCGCGTTCCCGCGGGAACGCGCGCTCCTCGCGACCGCCCATCGCCTCAAGCGTCCCGCCGTCTTCCGGGGGCCGGCAGAGCCGCTCGCCTGCGCCGGCCGGACGTTCTCGCGGGTCGGCGGGCATCCGCGAGGGGCGAGCGGCGGGGCATGCGGCCCACAATGGGCGCGACCCGCCCCGGCGCGAGCCCGCGCGGCGTCGACGAGAGGAGCACGAGCGGTGTGACGTGGCGGTCGATGGTCAGCCGATCGAGGGTGAGCGCGTCGTCGCACCGCTGCCCCGCCGGGTCGGCTGCCTCCCCCCACTCGCGCAGCTCTGGTGGGGGCGGTGGCCCGGGAACGCGGGGACCTGCAGCCGGGGGGACGGTTCGATGACTGGCGGCGGACGGCTGCGTGTCCGCGACCGGCGGGTCGGTCACGGTGCGGTGATCGCCGTCGCGCTGCTCGTGCTCGCCGGGGGCTGGTGGGCGAGGGCGCGGTGCCTGGGCGGTGGCTGGGTCGACGGCGAGCAGTACTACGGCTACTGCTACACCGACGTCGCTCCGCTGTGGTACGTGCGGGGGCTGGCCGATGGGGCCGGCCCCTACGGGTCCGACCCCCTGGAGTACCCCCCGGTGCTCGCCGTGCGCATCTGGCTTGCCGCCGTCCTCGCCCACGCCCTCCCGGGTGATGCCACGGTCAGCACCTTCTTCGCCACCAACGGCCTGTTCGTGGTGGTCGAGGTGCTGGTCTCCCTGGTGCTGCTCCGGCGATTGGGCCTGTCGCCGCGCAGGTTGCTCTGGTGGGCCGCCGCCCCGGCGCTGTTCCTGTACGCCTTCTACAACTGGGACACCCTGCCGGTGGCCCTGCTGCTGGGGGCGGTCCTGCTGCACCAGCGCGGTCGGCACACGGCCTCCGGGGTCGTCGCCGGCCTCGGTGCGGCCGCGAAGGTGTTCCCCGGGTTCCTGGTACCGCTGGTCGTCCTGGCGCTCCTGGCCCGTCGTCCACGCGCCGCCCTGTTGCACGGCGGTGCCGCGGCGCTGGCGTTCGCCGCGGTGCACGTGCCCGGCTACCTGCTCGCCCCCGAAGGCTGGGATCGCTTCTACGAGTTGAGCCGCCGACGGGCCATGCACGTCGACAGCCTCTGGTACCTGCTCGCGCAGCTGGGTGGCCCGCAGCCCGGACCGGCGGCGCTCGGCGTCGCCAGTCTGCTGGTGTTCGCGGCCGGCGCGGTCGTGGTCGTCGTCCTCGGGATCCGGCGGCGTCCGCCCGAGGAGTGGTGGCAGGTGCTGCTGCCGGTGCTGGTTTGCTTCATCCTCGCCAACAAGGTCTACTCCCCGCAGTACACCCTGTGGCTGGTGCCGCTGATGGCTCTCGTCCTCCCCCGCGCGGCCCCGTTCATCGCCGTGGTGGCCGCCGATGTCCTGGTGCACGCGGTCGAGTTCCCCTTCCTCGCCGGGCGCGCGGGCCACGGGGACGAGCTCCCCTATCCGGTGATGGGTGCGGCCGTCGCTCTGCGGGCCGCCGCCCTGGTGTGGGTGCTCGTCGAGGCGGTGCGCCGCCCGGCAGGGTCACCGCCAGGACGACAGCCAGTACCGGAGGTCGAGGGCGTCCCGAGCCAGCGGGATGCCTAGCCAGATCGGGGCGAAGAAGGCGAAGCAGGCCACCGCCAGGACGAGCAGCGCAGTCCCGACGAGGCGGGGCCTGGGGCCGACCTGGATGGCCCGGACCAGGCCGAGGGCGATGAACGGCACCGCCGGGACCAGGTAGAAGAAGTAGCCCGGCTTGCCCGCGGCCAGCCAGGGGAGCCAGAGCAGGGCCAACGGGACGAGGATCGTGGCCGCGACGCCGTCCCGACGTACCGCGGCCCGCCAGAGCAGCACCGGGTAGGCGAGCAGCGCCGGCCACCACAACGCGGGACTGCCGACCAAGGTGATGCGGGCGACCGTCTGGGGCGGGACCTCGCACTCGCCCGCCTCCTGCTGCCGCGTCGTGCAGCTCTCGGCGTAGGCGAGCACCGGCCGTTCCAGCCACACCCAGCCCAGCGGGTCCGAGCGGTACGGGTGAGTCGCCTCCAGGTTCCGGTGGTAGCTGACGAGATCGACCTGGGTGTCCCACCACGTCGACAGCCGCTCCCCGGCGTCGGCGGAGCAGGCGCCGGGGCCGCAGGCGCGCGAGCCGGCGTAGCTGTCCTCGTAGTTGGCGAACCAGCCCGCGAAGCTCGCGACGTAGACGGCCGCGGGGACGACCAGCAGGCTGAGCACGGCTCCAGCGGTGACGGCGACCGCTCGCTGCGCCGCCCGGCGCACGCCTTCTCCGCGCCCGGCCAGTTCGGTTCCCAGGACGAGCAGCCCGGCCGCGCCGACGGCCAGCAGGCCGGACCACTTGGTGGCCACCGCCAGGCCCAGCGCCACGCCGGCCAGCCAGCGGTAGGGGGAACCGAGCAGGGACCGGTGGAACGGTTCGCCGGCTCCCCGTGCGGAGCGGCGGGCATCCCGGTCGAGCAGGAGGAGCCAGAACGCCGCGATGACGCACAGTGCGAGCGTGGCGTCGAGCATCGCCATGCGACTGGTCGTCACCGCCAGCCCGTCGAGCGCGACGAGCGCGGCGGCGAGGGCCGCCGGCGCCACCCGCCGGAAGAGGCGCAACCCGCTGAGGTAGACCAGCAGCACCGAGGCGGTCCCGGCCACGGCGACGCCGATCCGCCAGCCGAAGGGTGTGAAGCCGAAGAGCTGGATGCCCAGGGCGATGACCCACTTGCCCAGCGGTGGATGCGCCGGGCGCTCCTCCTCCACCCCCCGGGTCACGTATTCGTACCCGTCCGAGCCGTAGTACTTCTCGTCGAAGAACAGCCGGTCGGGGTCGCCCAGGTCCCACAGCCGGATGGCGGCCGCGAGGACGACCAGGGCCACCGGGACCCACCGCGACGACAGCGGACGGCGCCCGGAGGCGCCGCCCGCTGCCGGCTGGTCCGCCTGGACGGCGGCAGTGCTCACCCGGTCACTCGGTGCCGAACTCGGTCTCGGTCTCGGTGTCGACCTCGGTCTCGGTCTCGACGACCTCGGTCTCGGTCTCGGTCTCGGTCTCGGTCGGCTCGAGGGTCTCGGTGACCTCGGTCTCCTCCTCCTCGGTCTCGGTGACCTGCTCGGTCTCGGTCTCGGTGACCGTTCCGGGCTCGTCCTCCCCGCAGGCCGCGAGGCCCAGCGCCAGGAAGCCGGAGAACGAGGCGGCGGCGACGCCTCGGGTGAGTCGATTCATGTCGCTCTCCTGTCACGTGCGTTCGGCGTGCGTGCGAGCCCGTTCCATGTCCGCTGAGTCCCCGGGTACACGCGATGCCGTGGTCACGAATGCATCACGGTGGATGTCTCGGCGCGATGTCGCAGGAAGTGTGTCGGCTCGGCCTGAACGGGGAAATGCCGCGGGATGATCGCTCCCAGCGTGTGCGTCTGCATTCCCACGTACGAGGAGCGGGAGAGCCTGCCGCGCACGCTGGCGGCCGTCCGGCGTGCGGTGCCCGGGGCGCACGTCCTGGTCATCGACGACAACAGCCCCGACGGCACCGGGGCGGTGGCCGAGGAGATCGCCGGCCGCGACCCGAAGGTCCGGGTTCTCCACCGGCCGGGGAAAGCGGGTCTGGGCCCGGCCTACGTGGCCGGCTTCCGCTGGGCCCTGGCCCAGGGGTTCGACGTCGTCGCCCAGATGGACGCCGACGGATCGCACCGCCCCGAGGACCTCCCGCGGCTGCTGACGGCCCTCGCCGAGGCCGACGCGGTCCTCGGGTCCCGGTGGGTGCCGGGCGGCGCCGTCCGGAACTGGCCGCGCAGCCGGGAACTGCTGAGCCGGACCGCCAACCGGTACGTGCGCTCGGCCCTGCGGCTCCCCCTGCGCGACGCGACCGGCGGCTTCCGGGCCTTCCGCCGCCATGCCCTCGAGCGGGTGGAGCTGGACTCCCTGCAGTGCGAGGGGTACTGCTTCCAGGTCGACGTCGCCCGGCGGCTCGTCGCCGCGGGGCTGCGCGTGACGGAGGTGCCGATCCTCTTCCTCGACCGCGAGCTGGGCGCGAGCAAGATGAGCGGGCGCATCGTGCGGGAGGCGCTCCTGCGGGTGACGGCATGGTCGCTGGAACCCGTGTTCGCGTGGGGGAGGCGCCACGGCGCCGTGGAGGCCGCCGGCAACGCGGTGCCCGCACCGACGAGGTGACCATGCCCCTGCGGCGGTGGTGTCGGTAGCTGGCGGCGTCAGCGCAGGGGCGAGCGCCGGGGCGTGACGTCGGCGCGCTCGGCCGCGGCCCGGCCGGCGTACCAGCCGCCCGCGTCCACCGAGGAGCGGCTGCGGCCGGCCCGGACCCGCGGGAACAGCTCGGCGGTGCGGGCCGCCACGGCCTCCTGCCGCGAGCGCAGCACCGGGAGCAGGTCCGCGCCCCGCTCCGCGGCCGCCTCGGCGGTCGCCCGCCGGCGCGCCGCGGCGAGCCGCTCCCCGATGCGGTGGGCGTAGCCCAGCAGGAACGCGCGGCGGAACGACCGCGAGGCCGGGCGGCGGCCGTCCTGCCGCTCGGCGGTGGCCAGCGCGTGGGCGACCTGGAGCAGCAGCGAGGTGAACAGCAGCTCCACCGCGTCCAGATCGGCCCGGATGCCCACCAGGGTGGCGATGCCCAGGCCCTGGTACCAGACCAGCCGCACGTCGTTGGCCTCCGCGACGGCGCCCAGCAGCTGCGTCTTGGCCCGCGCGTACGGGTCGGCGAGGTGCACCCGGCGGGTGTCGACGTCGGCGCCGGACGGTGGGCCGCCGTCGAGCAGGGCCGCATCCACCGCGTGCCGGGTCATGAGCTCCTGCGCCTTGGCCGTCAGCGCCTCGGCCTCGTCGGGGAACCCGGTCGACTCCGCCTTGGCCAGCAGTGCGCGGATGCGCCGCAACGCCCGGTCGTCGTCGCTCGCGGAGCGCCGCTCGGCGCGCGGCCGGGCGGCGCCCCACCGTGACGGCGGCGGCACGAGGAGCTCGATCCGGGCGGTGGTGCGCAGCATCCCGGTCAGCTGCAGCGCGATGCGCCACGCCTCGGCCGGCACCCGCCGCTCGGACCGGTGCCAGGCGGTGACCGTGGCATCCCCCGTGGCGCCCCCGGCGTCCAGCGCTCCCAGCTCGCGCAGCTGGTCGACCCAGCTCTCCGGCGCCCGGGACACCGCATCGGTGCGGCGCGCGTGCTCGGCGACCAGCGCGACGAGCAGTGGCACCGACGCCGCACCCACCTGGCGCCGGGCCGCGTGGGCGACGTCGGCCGGCTGCCAGCCGCGCTCCCAGGTCTCGTCGAGCGCGTCGAGCAGGGCTCGCGTGACCAGGCCGCCGTCGTCGAGGCCGACCCCGCGCGTGCTCAACGTGGCCGCCAGCTCCGCGGCGACCCCGGCGTCGGCGAGCGCCGGGGCCCGGTGCTGGAGCAGGTCCGCGAGGGAGGCGTCGTCGATCACGACCGGCATGCTGCCCGCCCGCGCCGACGCTCGCCCGGACCGGCTGTGGACGACACCCGCCGTCCACAGCCGCGGCTAGGGTCTGGCCGTGGCCGCCACCTACCGCATCGCCGAGGCGGCGACGCTGCTCGGCGTCAGCGACGACACGGTGCGGCGCTGGGTCGACGGGGGTCGCCTGCCGGCGCGCCGGGAGGGCGGGGGGCCGGCCGTCGTCGACGGCGCCGACCTCGCCCGGCTGGCCACGCAGCTGCGCGAGGCGCCCGAGCCCGGGACCACGCCGTCCTCGGCGCGCAACCGGCTCGCCGGCATCGTCACCAACGTCGTCCGCGACGGCGTCATGGCCCAGGTGGAGATCCAGGCGGGCCCCTTCCGCATCGTGTCCCTCATGTCCCGCGAGGCGGCCGACGAGCTGGGGCTGGTGGTCGGCGTCCGGGCGGTCGCCACCGTCAAGGCCACCCAGGTCAGCGTCGACGTGCCGTAGTCCGCATCTGCGGATCTCTCAGCCCACTGCCTTGTGCAGATGCGGGGATCGCTGCTCTGATGTTCCGCAGGCGCGGCCATCGAAGCCGTCGCCCGGGAGGGGCTCATGCGTTCGCGTCCGCTGCTCGCGCTGCTCGCGCTGCTCGCGGCGGCGCCCCTCCTCGCCGGCTGTGCGGGGGAGGGGCCGGACGGCGACCGGTCCGGCGGCACGCTCACGGTGTACGCCGCCGCGTCGCTCGTGGACGTCTTCGACCGGCTGGAGGCCGAGTACCGCGAGCGCCACCCGGACGTGGAGGTGGACATCGGCTACCTCAGCAGCGCGGCTGCCGCGGCGGCGATCAGGCAGGGCGCGCCGATCGACGTCTTCGCCTCCGCCGACGAGCGGCAGATGCAGCTGGTCGTCGACGCGGGCCTGGCCGAGGAGCCGCAGGTCTTCGCCGCGAACGTGCTGACCCTCGCCGTGCCCGAGGGGAACCCGGCCGGCGTCACCGGGCCTGCCGACCTGGCCCGCGAGGAGCTGGCCGTCGCCCTCTGCGCGCCCCAGGCGCCCTGCGGTGCGGCCGCGGAACGGCTCCTCGCCGCCGTCGGCGTGACCGCCCGCCCGGACACGTACGAGGAGGACTCCCGCGCCACCCTGCAGAAGGTCGAGCTCGGCGAGGTCGACGCGGCGCTGGTCTACGTCACCGACGCGGCCGCCCGGCACCACGCGGTCGACGCGATCGAGGTGCCGGAGGCCGGGGCGGCGGTCAACCGGTACCCGATCAGCGTGCTGGCGGACGCCCGGAACCCGGAGGCGGCGCGCGCCTTCGTCGACCTGGTGCTGTCTGCCGAGGGCCGCGAGGTGCTGCGGGACGCGGGGTTCCGGGCGCCGTGACCCGCGAGACCGCCCGCGTCCCGGCGCCGCTGCTGCTGCCCGCCGCGCTCGGCGTCGCCTTCCTGGTGCTGCCCCTGGTGGGTCTGGTGGTGCGGACGCCGTGGTCCCAGCTCGGTGCCCAGCTCGCCGCCCCGGGGGTGGGGGAGGCGCTGCGGCTGTCGTTGGTGTCGGCGACGCTCGCCACGGCGCTGTCGCTGCTGCTCGGCGTCCCCCTGGCCTGGGTGCTGGCCCGCTCCCGGGCGCGCGGCCGCTCGGTGCTGCGCGCGCTGGTGACGGTGCCGCTGGTCCTGCCGCCGGTCGTGGGTGGCGTCGCGCTGTTCCTCGTGCTGGGCCGGCAGGGGATCGTCGGCTCCTGGCTGCACGACGCCTTCGGGATCACCATCCCGTTCACGACGGCGGCGGTCGTCATCTCCCAGACGTTCGTCGCGATGCCGTTCCTCGTGATCAGCGTGGAGGGGGCCCTGCGCGCCGCCGACGCCCGGTTCGAGGACGTCGCCGCCACCCTGGGCGCCGGCCGCTGGACGACGTTCCGCCGGGTCACCCTGCCGCTGGTCGCGCCCGGGGTCGCGGCCGGTGCGGTGCTCTGCTGGGCCCGGGCGCTGGGCGAGTTCGGCGCCACCATCACCTTCGCCGGCAACTTCCCCGGCACCACGCAGACGATGCCGCTGGCGGTGTACCTGGCGCTGCAGCGCGACCCGGACGCGGCGATCGTGCTCTCGATCGTGCTGCTGGCCGTCTCGCTGGCCACGCTGCTGCTGCTCCGGGACCGCTGGCTCGGCCGGGGGGCGGCGTGAGCCTGGCCGCGACGGTCGCCACCCGCCGGGGAGCCCTCGACCTGCGGGTGGACGTCGAGGTGGCAGACGGCGAGGTGCTGGCGGTGCTGGGCCCGAACGGGGCGGGGAAGAGCACCTTCCTGCGCGTCCTGGCCGGGCTGGTGCGGCCCGATGCCGGCCGGGTCGTGGTCGACGGCGAGATCTGGGACGACGCGGGCACGTCGCGCCCGGCGCACGAGCGGGCGCTGGGCATGGTGTTCCAGGACGCCCTGCTCTTCCCGCACCTGAGCGTGGCCGACAACGTCGCCTTCGGCCTGCGGGCGCGCGGGGCCGGCCGGGCGGCAGCCCGGACGGCCGCGGCGGGGTGGCTGGCCCGGGTCGGGCTCGACGGGCTGGGCCCGCGGCGGCCGGCAGAGCTCTCCGGGGGCCAGGCCCAGCGGGCGGCGCTGGCCCGCGCCCTGGTCGGAGACCCGGCCCTGCTGCTGCTCGACGAGCCGCTGTCGGCGCTGGACGCGCGCACCCGGCTGGCGGTCCGGGCCGAGCTGCGCCGGCACCTGGCCGGCTTCCGCGGCAGCACGGTGCTGGTCACCCACGACCCGGTGGACGCGATGGCGCTGGCCGATCACGTCGTCGTCCTCGAGGAGGGACGCGTCGTGCAGGCCGGCACCCCCGCGGAGGTGGCCCGCCGACCGCGCACCGACTACGTGGCCCGGTTGGTCGGGCTCTCGCTGCTGCCCGGCGCCGGCGAGGGCCGGCTGGTGCGCCTCGACGGCGGGGCGGTGGTGGCGGTGGCCGAGGAGGCGCGCGGCCCGGTGTTCGCGGCGGTGCGCCCCGAGTCGGTGGCGCTGTATGCGTCGCGGCCCGACGGCAGCACCCGCAACCTGTGGCGGGAGCGGGTGGTGGGGGCGACTCCGCACGGCGCCACGGTGCGCTGCGAGCTCGCCGGCGAGGTGCCGCTGGTCACCGACGTCACCGCCACCTCTTTCGCCGAGATGGGGCTCGCCCCCGGCGTGGAGGTCTGGGCGGGCGTGAAGGCGTCGGAGGTCGCCGTCTACGCCCGCTGAGCACGCTGGGAGGCTGGGGGCATGAGCACCGCCGCCGTCGTCCTGGCCGCCGGGGGCGGCCGCCGCTACGGGATGCCCAAGGCGCTGGTCGAGTACGAGGGCAGCCTGCTGGTGGAACGGGCGGTACGGACGGCGCGGGCCACCTGCGAGGTCGTGCTTGTCGTCCTCGGCGCGCGGGCGGTCGACGTCTGGCGCAGCGCCGACCTCACCGGGGCCACCGTGCTGGCCAACAAGGAGTGGGAGACCGGGATGGCCTCCTCGCTGCGCGCCGCGCTGGAGGGGCTGCGCGGCTTCCCGGGAACCGTCGACGCCGCGCTCGTCACGCTGGTGGACATGCCGGGCATGACGCCCGCGGCGCTGGCCTCCGTCGCCGCGCACGCCGCCCCGGACGCGCTCGCCGTCGCCACCTACGACGGCGTCCGCGGCCACCCGGTGCTGCTCGGGCGCGACCACTGGGCCGGGGTCGTGGAGACGGCGACCGGGGACGAGGGCGCCCGTGGCTACCTCGCCGCGCACGACGTCGTCGAGGTCGACTGCACCGGGTTGGCCGATCCGGTCGACCTCGACGTGCCGCCGCCAGGGGTAGCGTCGGGCCCGTGATCGCCCGGGTCGTCGATGCGCCGCTGTCCGTTCCCGAACACGAGGACGCCGTCGCCGACAAGGCGGCCGGCGCGGTGGTCTCCTTCGCCGGGGTCGTGCGGGACCACGACGGCGGCCGCTCGGTGACGGAGCTGGAGTACGTCGGACACCCGAGCGCGGCCGAGGTCATCACGGAACTGGCCGAGGAGTTCGCGGCGCGCCCGGAGGTGCACGCCGTCGCGGTCAGCCACCGCATCGGCCTGCTGGGGATCGGTGACGTCGCCCTGGCCTGCGCGGTGAGCGCCTCGCACCGTGGCCAGGCGTTCGCCGCCTGCGCCGAGCTCGTCGACGAGGTGAAGAAGCGGCTGCCGATCTGGAAGCGGCAGGTCTTCACCGACGGCGAGGAGGAGTGGGTCGCCTGCCCGTGACGACGGCCCGGGGACCGCTGGACGGCGGCCGATACCGAGCGTGCGCGGAGCGTCCTCGTCGACTGAGCGCCCGCGCGGTCACCGCCGCCAGCAGCCCGGCGCCGTTGGCGCCCAGGTGCAGGCCCGCGGGGGCGAGCAGGCTCCCGCTCCG
Source organism: Blastococcus sp. SYSU DS0828 (assembly GCF_054050975.1). NCBI lineage: Bacteria > Bacillati > Actinomycetota > Actinomycetes > Geodermatophilales > Geodermatophilaceae > Blastococcus > Blastococcus sp. SYSU DS0828. The sequence goes on from NZ_JBJHAK010000011.1 coordinate 66,669, forward strand.
CAGCCGCAGCCAGCCCAGCACGCCGCCGCCGAGCCCGGTCGCCGTCAGGATCGCCGTGACGGGACCACCCGCGTCGAGGGCACCGCGGAGGTGCCACAGCGCGAAGACGAGCGCGGTGGCGGCGGTGGCCCCGTGGTCGCCGAGTCGCCGGCGGGCGACCGCCAGGAGGACGCCGCGGAAGGCAACCTCCTCGGCGAACACGGTGCCCAGCGGGATGTGGACGAGCAGGCGCGCCGCCACCTCGCGGGGCGGCGCCGCGCCGGCGGGCGAGCGGGCCAGGGCTTCCCGCGCCGCAGGCACCCCCAGGGCGAGGAGGTAGCCCGCCGCGGCACCGGCGACCCCCGCGCCGCCCCAGCGCGCGCCCGCCCGTCGTGCGCAGCGGTGCACCCCGAGCTCCCGGGTCGTGAACCCCGCCGAGCGGGCGCCCCGCCAGAGGGCGGCGGCAGCCCCCGCGTTCGCCGCCGTGCGCACCGCAGCGGCAGGTGGGAGCGCCGGGACGACCAGGCTGCTCCACGCCAGGTACCCGGACGACGCGACGACCAGCGGCAGCGTCAACCGGCGAACAGGCGCGCCGGCTGTCCGCGGACCCCCACGTCCACCCGGAACAGCGACCCGGCCACGCCGTCGTCGAGCCCGCCCTCGGCGGACGTGGTGATGAAGAGCTGGTCCAGCCCCGGGCCGCCGAGCGTGCAGGCGGTCACCTGGGGCGTCGGGAGCTCGACCACCGCGTCGAGCCGCCCGTCGGGGGAGTACCGGTGCACCGTTCCGCTGCCGTACAGCGCGACCCACACCCCGCCGGTGCTGTCGACGGTCAGCCCGTCGGGGTTCCCGTCGTCCGGGAAGGTCACGAACGGACGGCGCCCGGTCAGGCCCGTGCCCGGGTCGTAGTCGAAGACGTCGATGCGGTGGGTCGCCGTGTCGTTGTAGAACGCCCGCGACCCGTCGGGGCTCCAGTCCAGCCCGTTGGAGACGGTGACGCCGGTCAGCGCCCGGTGGACGGCGCCGTCGGGGTCGAGCCGGTAGAGGGCGGCGGCGCCCGGCCGCTGGTCGTAGGCCATCGACCCGCACCAGAACCGGCCGTCGGGGTCGCAGCCGCCGTCGTTCATGCGCACCGACGGGTCGTCCCACACGGCGCCGAGGGGGGTGAGCGTGCCGTCGGCGTCCTGCAGGGTGAAGCCGCGCTCGACGCCGATCACCGCGCCGCCGCCCCGGCGCGGCCGCAGTGCCGCCGCCACCTCCCCCACGTGCTCGCGGCGGACCGTTCCGTCCGCCGCCAGCGAGAGGACGTCGCCGGCCTGCATGTCGACCCAGCGCAGCCCGCCCCACCCCGCCGACCAGACCGGCCCCTCCGCGTGGTGGGCGACCGGCCCGGTGATCTGCTCGGCGCGCACGGTCAGCGCGTGCCCGCGGGCCCGTCCTCGCCGGCCGCGTCCTCGCGCTCCAGCTCGGCCTCCTCGGCCTCGGCCTCCAGCCGGTGCGCCTCGCCGTCGATCTTGGCGGCGGGGTCGCCGTGCGACTCGCCGTACAGCTCTTCGGCCCGGCCGTACAGTTCCTCGGCCTTCGCCTTGGCCTTGTCGAAGATGCTCATGCGCCCATCCTGGCGCGCTGATCAGCCTCCGGCAAAGGGCGGGAGCACGTCGACCACCGCGCCGGCGGGCAGCCGCGCGGCCCGGTCGCGGGCCTGCGCGCCGTCGACGAGGAACGAGCAGGCGGTGAGCACACGCTCCAGCCGCTCGCCGTGGTGGGCGACGATCTGCCCGACCAGCTCGTCGAGGCTGCCCGCCTCGCGGGCCTCGGTCTCGACGCCGGCGGCCGCGCGGGCTCCGGCGAAGTAGCGGACGGTGACGCGCGCCTGGTCGTCCACGTCAGCCGCCGATCGCGGACATGGGGCGGGTGGGCTGCAGGAAGCTGGGGTCGTCGATGCCGTGGCCGGGCAGCTTGCCCAGGGTGGCGATCCGCCACCGGTCGGCGAGCTCGGTGTCGGTGGCGCCGTCGCGCATCGCGGTGCGCAGGTCGGACTCCTCGCGGGCGAACAGGCAGTTGCGGATCTGCCCGTCGGCGGTGAGCCGGGTGCGGTCGCAGGCGCCGCAGAACGAGCGGGTCACCGAGGCGATCACCCCGACGGTGGCCGGGCCGCCGTCGACCAGCCACCGTTCGGCCGGCGCGGAGCCGCGTTCCTCGCTGTCGGGTGTGAGGGTGTGCGCCGCCGAGAGCCGTTCCAGGATGTCCTCGGCGGTGACCATCCGCCCGCGGGTCCAGGCGTGGTGGGCGTCCAGCGGCATCTGCTCGATGAACCGCAGCTGGTAGCCCTGCTCCAGGCAGTAGTCCAGCAGCGGGACGGCGTCGACGTCGTTGATCCCGTGCAGCAGCACGGCGTTGACCTTGACCGGGGTCAGCCCGGCGTCGCGCGCGGCGGCCAGCCCGGCCAGCACGTCGTCGAGGCGGTCGCGGTGGGTCAGCTGCTTGAACCGGTCGCGGTCGATGGTGTCGAGGCTGACGTTGATCCGGTCCAGCCCCGCTGCGGCCAGCGCCGGCGCGGTCCGGGACAGCCCGATGGCGTTGGTGGTGAGGCTGACCTCGGGGCGGGGGTGCAGCGCGGTCACCGCGTCGACGATGCCCACCAGGCCCGGGCGCAGCAGCGGCTCACCGCCGGTGAAGCGCACCTCGCGGATGCCGAGCTGCTCCACCCCGATGCGCACCAGCCGGACGATCTCCTCGTCGGTGAGCACCTCCACCTTGGGCAGCCAGTCCAGCCCCTCGGGCGGCATGCAGTAGGTGCAGCGCAGGTTGCACCGGTCGGTGAGCGAGACCCGCAGATCCGTGGCGGTGCGGCCGTACCGGTCGACCAGACCGCCGGAGCCCGCGGGCACCGCGCCCACGGCGGGGCGCACCGCGGGGTCGGGGAGCGAGGCGCTGGTCATGGCCCGAATGTAGCCGCGACCGGTGACGCGTGCGGAGCAGGAAATGCGCGGCCGGCGGCGGGGCCGTGTTGCTAGCCTGCCCCTCGCCACCCGAGAGACCGGCGGAGGACGTCCCGCACTCGCCCGTGGCCAGGAAGCGCGAGAGAACAGTGTCGGTCAGCACCGTCTTCAGCCCCTACCGTCGCCTCTTCGCCGTCCCCGGGTCGGTGGCCTTCTCCCTGGCCGGGTGGGTGGGGCGGCTGCCCGCCCCCATGCTCGGCCTGGGGGCGGTGCTCCTGGTCTCGCAGGAGACGGGCAGCTACGGCCTCGCCGGGGCCGTCTCGGGCGCCCTCGCCCTCAGCTACGGCATCGCCGGCCCCCAGTGGGCGCGGGCCATGGACCGCCGCGGCCAGAGCCCGGTGCTGCGCCTGGCGATGGCCTGCTTCGCCCTCTCCGGCGTCGGGTTCGTCGCGGCGGTGGTCGCGGGCGGGCCCCGCTGGAGCTGGTTCCTGCTCGCGGCGGCGGTGGGGGGCAGCAGCCCCAACGTGGGTTCGCTGGTGCGCGCCCGGTGGGCCGCGGTGCTCGACCCCGCGGGCCGGCAGACGGCGTTCGCCTTCGAGGCCGTCGCCGACGAGGTGGTCTTCGTCGTCGGGCCGCCGCTGGTGACTCTCCTGGCCACCCTCGTCGCCCCGCCCGTCGGGTTCCTCGCCGGCGTCGTCCTGGGCACCGTCGGAGGCCTCTGGCTGGCCGCCCTGCGCGACACCGACCCGCCGGCGCACCCCGTCGCCGGTCCGTCCCCGGTCCGGTGGTGGGCCGTGCTGACGCCCACGCTGCTGGTCGTCGTCGTCACCTATCTCGCGGTGGGCACGGTGTTCGGCGCCATCGACGTGGTGGTCGTGGGCTTCGCCGAGGCCGAGGGGGCGCCTGCGCTGTCCGGGGTGGCCCTGGCCGTCTTCGCCGCGGGCAGCCTGCTGGCCGGGCTGGTCTACGGGCTGGCCCGGCTGCCCGGCACGCTGGCCACCCGGTTCGTGGCGACGGCCGTCGCCTTCGCCCTCGCCGCCCAGCTGTTGTGGGGGGTCGGCTCGCTGACCGTGCTGATCGGTGGCGGCTTCCTGGCGGGGCTGACCATCGCCCCGGTGCTCGTGTCGGGCACCTCGCTCGTGGAGTCCCGGGTCGTCCCCGGCATGCTCACCGAGTCGCTGGCGTGGACGATCTCCGGTCTCACCCTCGGCGTGACCGTGGGCTCGGCGCTCGCGGGTGCCGCGGTCGACGCCTGGGGCGCCGAGGCCGCGTTCGCCGTGCCGGCGGTCGCCGCCGCCCTCGCGGGTCTGCTCGCGCTGGGCGGGGTGGCGCTGGTCGGGGACCGCCCGGCCCCCGCGGAGCTGGTTGAGGACCGCATCACCGGGTAGGCGGGGTCGGGGCCGATCGCGCACGACCGACCGTGCGGCTCGCGGCCTTTCCCGAACCGGAAGGATCAGCCTGTGGCCACCGTGCCCACCCTCGCACTCAACAACGGCGTCCAGATCCCGCAGCTGGGGTTCGGCGTCTACCAGGTGCCGCCCGAGCAGACCGCCGACACCGTGGCGACCGCGCTCGAGGTCGGCTACCGGCACATCGACACCGCCGAGATGTACGGCAACGAGAAGGGGGTCGGCGAGGCCGTCGCCCGCTCCGGCATCGACCGTGGCGAGATCTTCGTGACGAGCAAGCTGAACAACGGCTTCCACCGCCGCGACGACGCGCTGCGCGCCTTCGACCGGACGCTGGCCGACCTCGGCTTCGAGTACCTCGACCTGTTCCTCATCCACTGGCCGCTGCCGGGCATCGACGTCGACTACATCGAGACCTGGAAGGCGCTGGAGGAGATCTACCGCGACGGCCGCTGCCGCGCCATCGGCGTCTCCAACTTCCAGGAGCACCACCTGCGCCGGCTGTTCTCGGACACCGAGATCACCCCGGCCGTGAACCAGATCGAGGTGCACCCATACCTGGCGCAGGACGCGCTGCGCGCCTTCGACGCCGAGCACGAGATCGTCACCGAGGCCTGGTCGCCGATCGCGCAGGGCAAGGTGCTCGGCGACCCCGCCATCACCGCGATCGCCGAGCGGCTCGGCCGCACCCCGGCCCAGGTCGTCCTGCGGTGGCACATCCAGCGCGGCGACGTCGTCTTCCCGAAGTCGTCCTCCCGTGAGCGCATGGCGGAGAACTTCGCGCTGTTCGACTTCGAGCTCAGCCGCGAGGACATGTCCGCGCTGACCGGCCTGGACCGCGGCGAGCGCACCGGCCCCGACCCGGACACGTTCAACTACATCCCCGGCTGACCCGACCGTCCTGGCTCACCGTTCGGGGTCCTGGCTCAGCACCGACCGTGAGCCAGGACCCTGAATGATCAGGTCACCTGATCATCAAGGGCAGCCTCAGCCGGTGGCAGCACGCGCGAGGGCGGCGCGGACGACGGCCAGCACGGTCGCGTCGTCCACGCCGTCCTCGCGTGCCGTCCGGGCCAGCGCATCGGCAGCGCTGCGGATCCGCTCCTGGACGCGCGGCGGGGGCGCCGCGCCGGTGACGACCGTGCCGGTGCGCCGCCGGCTGGCGACCAGGCCGGCCGCCTCCAGCTCCGAGTAGGCCCGGGCGACCGTGCCGACGGCCACGCCCAGGTCGGCGGCGAGGGCACGCATCGTCGGCAACCGGCTGCCGGAGGGGAGCAGGCCGCCGTGCACCGCCGCGGCGATCTGGCTGCGGATCTGCTCGTAGGGCGGGACCGGGCTGCCGACGTCGACGGTGAGGGCCGGTGGCGGGGAGCTCATGCCGCGGCCGGCACGCGGTCCGCCGGCACCGCGGGGGCGCGCCAGCAGGCGACGGCCACGCCGCCGAGCATCGCCGCGACGCCCGCGAGCGCGATCACGGGGCTCGCGCCGTCCCACGGACCCGCGCCGGTGGAGCCGGTGCCCAGCCCGTGCAGCGCCGTCCCGGCGACGAAGAGGAGCCCCCCGGCCACGACCAGCGGAACGCCGGCGGCGATGCGCAGCACCCGGTGCGCGGAGGCGCGGCGGAGGGCGTCCTCGATCCGCTCGTCCTCGGTGGCCACCGCCGGCCGGGCGGCGACGACCCAGAGGGCCACCGCGGCGGCGACCGCGACCGCGAGCAGGCCTGCCGCCGCAGGCCCGCCGTAGAAGAGGCCCGGGAAGGGGCTCGCGGCGGCCGAGGAGAAGGCGTCGGGTGAGTAGGTGACGCTGCGGCCGTCGGGCGCGGCGAGCAGGGCCCCACCGACGACCGTGAGCGCGGCGAGGGCGAAGGCGGCCGTGGTGGTGCGCAGCAGCCACCGCGGCGCCGCGTCGAGCGGGCCCCGGCGGACCAGCCGGGCCCGGCGCACGTCCCCGGCCGGCCGCGGCCAGGTCAGCTCGCCGAGCGCCAGGACGACGACGTGCACGACCCCGAACGCCACGGGCGTGAGCAGGACGGTGACGCCGAAGCCGCCCGGGGAGGTGTTGCCCACCTCGGCCGCCAGGAAGGCGAAGGCGGCAGCCGCCCCCAGGGCGTAGGCGGCCGCCGCGGTTCGGGTGGCATGCCGGCGCGCGGCGGCGACGGCGTGCTCGCGGCTGGGTGGCGACCGGCGCGCCAGGCCCGCGCCGACGACCACGGTGACGACCGCCGTGAGCAGCAGGAGGAACGAAAGCCCTGCCACGTCGACCTCCACACAGTCAATGACTCAAGGGATTGAGACAATGACGTGGCGGGAGCGGCCTGTCAAGCCGGTCGGCGGGCCCCTTGCGACATGCATACTGAATATGCATACTCCGTATCCATGTCCATCCGACACGGCCTGCTCGCGCTCCTGGAGCGCGGCCCCAGTCACGGTTACCAGCTCCGCGCGGAGTTCGACGCGGCCACCGGCGCCACCTGGCCCTTGAACGTCGGGCAGGTCTACTCGACGCTCGACCGGCTCGAGCGCGACGGGCTGGTGGCCCAGGACGGGCCGCCGGACGCCGATGGCCGGATCGCCTACCGGATCACCGACGCCGGCCAGGCGGAGCTGCGCGGCTGGTTCGCCTCCCCGGTCAGCCCGAAGGGCGCCCCGCGCGACGAGCTGGCGATCAAGCTGGCGCTGGCGGTCACGACGCCGGGGGTCGACGTCCTGGACGTGGTGCAGACCCAGCGCACCGCCACCATGACCGGCCTGCAGGAGATCACCCGGCTGAAGACACGCGTCACCGGCGACGACGAGCTCGCGTGGTCCCTGGTGCTGGACTCCCTGGTCTTCCGCGCGGAGGCCGAGATCCGCTGGCTGGACCACTGCGAGGCCCGGGTCGCCCGCGCGGCGGCCGGACGGCGCGGCGCGGCGCCCACCCCACCGGCTCCGGCGACCGACGTCGTCCCGGCCGGGAAGCGGGGCCGGCGATGAACGAGGCGGTGCTGCGGCTGTCCGGGGTGACCCGCGACCACCGGCAGGGCGACGTCGTCGTCCAGGCGTTGCGCGGGGTGGATCTCGCCGTCCACCCGGGGGAGCTGGTCGCCGTCATGGGGCCGTCGGGCTCGGGCAAGTCGACCCTGCTGCACCTCGCCGGCGGGCTGGACAGCCCGACGTCGGGCGCGGTCGTCGTCGAGGGCCGCGACCTGGCCGGTCTGTCGGCGGCACAGCTGGCCGCCGTCCGGCGCCGCAGCGTCGGCTACGTCTTCCAGGACCTCAACCTCCTGCCGTCCCTGTCGGCCGTCGAGAACGTCGCGCTGCCGCTGGAGCTGGACGGCGTCCGGGGCGGGGTGGCGCGGCGCGCGGCCCGGGAGGCGCTGGACGAGGTAGGGGTGGGCGCGCTGGCCGGGCGCTTCCCCGACGAGATGTCCGGCGGGCAGCAGCAGCGGGTGGCCATCGCCCGAGCGCTCGTCGGCCCGCGCCGACTGCTGCTCGCCGACGAGCCCACCGGCGCCCTGGACTCCACCACGGGCGAGGAGGTGCTGCGGGTGCTGCGCGCCCGGTGCGAGGCCGGCGCCGCCGGCGTGCTGGTGACCCACGAGGCCCGGCACGCCGCCTGGGCCGACCGGGTGGTCTTCCTGCGTGACGGCGTCGTCGTCGACCAGAGCGGGCCGGCCGCCGCGGCGGAGTCGCTGCTGCCCGCCGGCGGCGTCGGGTGAGCGCCTGGCTGACCCGCTGGCGGATGGCGCTGCGCATCGCCCGCCGCGACGCGCTCCGCCACCGCGGCCGCACCGCGCTGGTGCTGGTGATGGTCGGGCTGCCCGTCCTCGTCGTCGTCGGCGCCGACACGCTGCTGCGCACCTGGCAGCTCGACCCCGTCGAGTCGCTGCCCGCGACGCTGGGCGCGGCGGACGCGCGCATCGAGGGGATCGCCCGGAGCCCCATCGAGGCCGACCCGCTCACCGGCGACCCGCTGGTCTACGAGCCGGACGAGGAGCTGTCACCGTGGTCCGCCGCAGAGGTCCGTGGCCTGCTGCCGGACGGCGCGGAGGTCGTCGAGCGCACCGTCGGACGGCTCGCCTACCGGACCGGGGTGGGCTACTCCGACGTGACCGCCTACGCCGACGACCTCGGCCTGCCGATCCGGAACGGCGCCGTCGAGGTGGTGGAGGGGCGGGTGCCGGCCACGACCGAGGAGGTCGCGGTGAGCGGCGGGGTGGCCGAGCGCGCCCGCGTCGCGCTCGGGGACACCCTCGAGGTGACTCAGGAGGACGTCCCCCTGACGGTCGTCGGGATCGTCGCGCCGGGTGCCGGTGAGCGGGACGACCTCGTCGTGGTGGCACCGGGCTCGGCCGACCTGCTGCGCTCGCGCAGCAGCGAGTTCTACGTCTCGGTGCCCGGCGAGCTGGACTGGCCGACCGTGCGGGAACTCAACGCCGAGGGCCTCGCCGTCGTCTCGCGGGCGGTGGTGGCCGACCCGCCGCCCGCGGAGGAGTACCGCTCGACGAGCGGCGCGAACGCCGCCGAGATGGCCGTGCTGGCGCTCATCGTGGTCGGCATCCTGCTCGAGGTCGTGCTGCTGGCCGGGCCCGCGTTCGCGGTGGGGCTCCGGCGGCAGCGGCGGGATCTCGCCCTGCTGGCCGCGGCCGGTGGGAGCCCCGCGGACCTGCGGCGGACCGTGCTGGCGTCGGGCGTGGTGCTCGGCGGCGGGGCGGCAGTCGGCGGGGCGCTGCTGGGCATCGGCCTGGCGTGGCTGGCGCTCCCGCTCGTGGGCGGTTGGGCCGACGTGCGGTTCGGTCCGTTCGACGTCGCCCCTCTCGACGTCCTGGCCGTCGTCGTCACCGGCCTGCTGGCGGGCCTGGCCGCCTCGGCCGTCCCGGCCCGGCAGGCGGCCCGCACCGACGTCGTGCCGGCGCTCGGCGGCCGCCGGGGGCAGGTGCGCACCTCCTGGCGGCTGCCGGTCGCCGGGCTGGCCGCGGTCGGGATCGGCGCGGTGCTCACCGTGCTCGGCGCGCGGGGGAGCGAGTTCGCCGTCGCGGGAGGCGCAGCGCTGCTCGTCCTCGGCCCCGTCGCCGCGACGCCGTGGCTGGTCGGGCTGCTGGCCCCGCTGGCGCGCCGGCTGCCGACAGCGGGGCTGATCGCCGTCCGGGACGCCGCCCGCAACCGGACCCGCACCGCGTCGGCCGTCGCCGCCGTCATGGCCACCGTCGCCGTGGTGACGACGATGGCGATCGGCAGCCAGAGCGACAGCGCCCAGGCCCGTCGCGACTACGTACCGCAGGCGCCGATGGGAGCGGCGACGGTCTTCGTGCACCAGGCCGGGTCGGCCGGCTGGTCCGCCGTCGAGCAGGCCGCGGCCGAGCACCTGCCCGGACGGCCCGTCGGCCGCCTGTCCACGGTCGCGGCGACCCCGGAGGACCCGCGCTCCCTGGGCACCGTCCGCGCCGGCTGCACGGCGGAGCTACCGGAGTGCAGCTGGTTCCCGGACGACATCGGCTGGTTCCAGCCCATCTTCGGCGGTGAGGTGATCGTGGCCGACGTCGCCACCGCGACCGCGGCGAGCGCTGCCCCGTGGCGGGACGAGGTCGGTGCCGCGCTGCGGGCGGGGCGTGCGGTCGTCTTCGGCTCGGGTGCCGTCGACGCCGCCGGGCAGGTGACGCTCGCCGGTTCCACGTGGAACGGCACCCGGGAGGTGGAGCTCGGCCGCGTGTCGCTGCCCGCGACCGAGATCGAGGTGTCCGCAACCGACGAGCTCCGCGCCCCTGCCCTGGTGGTCGTGCCCCCGGCGCTGGCCGACCGGCTGCCCGTACCGCTCGCCACGACGTCGCTGGTGATCGGCGGCCCGGAGGCGCCGGTCACCGTGGCCGAGGAACGGGCGTTCACGGAGGCGGTGAACGCCCTGGGGGTCCAGGCGTCGGTGTACGTGGAACGGGGGTGGAGCGACTACCTGGCGATCGCCCGGCTGCTGCTGTTCGCGGTGGGCGGGCTGCTGGTGCTCGTGGCGACGCTGACCGCGACCGGGCTCGCGCTGGCCGATGCCCGTCCCGATCTCGCCACGCTCGCGGCGATCGGTGCGGCGCCCCGCACCCGCCGGTTCATCGCGATGGGGTCGGCGGCGGTCATCGGTGTCGGCGGGGCGCTGCTGGGCCTGCTGGTGGGCGCCGGGCCGGGCATCGCCGTCGCGTACCCGCTCACCAGCACCGACTACGGGACGGGCGCGCGGCCGCTGATCGACGTCCCCTGGTTGCTGCTCGCCGGCGTGGCCGTGGCGGTGCCGCTGCTCGCCGTCGCCGTCACCGGCCTCGTCGTCCGCTCCCGGCTGCCGATGGCCCGCCGGGTGACGTGACCCGCGCCGACCGACGTCCTGGCTCACCCGGTGGGGTCCTGGCTCACCGTCGACGCTGAGCCAGGACCCCTGACGATCAGGTCACCTGATCATCATCGGAGCGTCAGTCGGTCGTGACGAAGTCGATCAGCTCCTCGACCCGGCCGATGAGCGTCGGCTCCAGGTCGCTCCAGACCTTCACCCGGGCCAGGATCCGCTGCGCCCACACGTAGCCGGTGTCGTCCTCCCAGCCCAGCCGCTTGCAGACACCGGTCTTCCAGTCCTCGCCCTTGGGCACGGTCGGCCAGGCCTTGATGCCGACGACGGACGGCTTGACCGCCTGCCAGATGTCGATGAACGGGTGCCCGACCACGAGCGCGTGGTCCCCGGTGATCTGGGCGGCGATCCGCGACTCCTTGGAGCCGGTCACCAGGTGGTCCACGAGCACGCCGAGCCGCCGTCCCGACGACGGCCGGAAGTCGCGCACGATCCCGGGCAGGTCGTCCACGCCGTGCAGCGGCTCGACGACGACGCCCTCGATGCGCAGGTCGTGGCCCCAGACCTTCTCCACCAGCTCGGCGTCGTGCTTGCCCTCGACGTAGATGCGCCCCTCGCGGGCCACCCGCGCCCGCGCGCCGACCACGTAGGTCGAGCCCGACGCGCTCCGCTGCGGGCCCGAGGGCGCGTTCTGCTTCGGGCGCACCAGCACCACCGGCCGGCCGTCGACCCAGAAGCCGGGCCCCAGCGGGTAGGCGCGGACCTTCCCGAACCGGTCCTCGAGGTGGACGACGTCCTTCTCGCAGCGCACCACGGCGCCGACGAACCCGCTGCTGGGGTCCTCGACGACGACGTCCTTGAGCGCCTCGACCTGGGGGCTGGGCTTTTTGACGGTACGCGGGTGGACCAGGTTGTCGTACGGCGAACGGGGAGGCACGCCGACGACGCTAGGCATGCTGTCGGCACGGTCGTGGGCGACGCGCCGACCCGCGTGCCGGACCGATCCCGGACGACACGCCCGGGCAGGTCCAAAACACGCAGAGTGAGCGTGGCTGCGGCAGTTGCCGGGCGCAACGGGCGATCCGGTGGTGCGCCACGGATACGCGCGTGACCTGCGCCGATGGCCGTTCCGGAGCCCGTGGAGCGCTCCGGGACCGTGACGGGCGGAGCGCTCCGGGCCGGGTCGATCCGCCGTCGGTCTCGATCGGTTCGTTTCGCTGCGACCGTGCCGGTCACCCATCGGAGGGACGAACATCCCCGAGCTCAGATAGGAGCGACAACGACGATGATCGGCACCGAGACCATCAGCCGAGTGATCGGCCAGGACGTCTACGACGAGACCGGCAGCAAGATCGGGTCGGCCTCCGAGGTCTACCTGGACGACGAGACCGGCCAGCCCGAGTGGGTCACCGTGAAGACCGGCATGTTCGGGACGAAGGAGTCCTTCGTCCCCATCCGTGACGCCGACCTGACCGACGACGGTCTCCGCGTACCGGTGAGCAAGGACCGCGTCAAGGACGCGCCCAAGATCGACACCGACGGTCACCTCTCCCCGCAGGAGGAGGAGGAGCTCTACCGGTACTACGGCATGGGCACGGGCACGACCGGGACGACCGGCCGCACCGACACCATGACCGAGACCACGGGCGTGGCGGGGACCACCGGCACGGCCGACACGGACCGCACCGACACCCGGGGCACTGTCGGCCGCGACACCTCCGGCCCGACCACGGACGACGCCATGACCCGCTCGGAGGAGCGGCTGGACGTCGGCACCCGCCGCGAGGAGACCGGTCGCGCCCGCCTGCGCAAGTACGTGGTGAGCGAGAACGTGACCGAGACCGTCCCCGTGTCCCACGAGGAGGTCCGGGTCGAGCGCGAGCCGATCACCGACGCCAACGCCGGTAAGGCGATGGACGGGCCGGCCATCAGCGAGGAGGAGCACGAGGTCACCCTCCACGCCGAGAAGCCCGTCGTCGCCAAGGAGGCGGTCCCGGTCGAGCGCGTCCGGATGGACAAGGAGACCGTCACCGACCAGGAGACGGTCAGCGCCGACGTGCGCAAGGAGCAGGTCGAGGTCGACGGCGCGGACGACGCCCGTCGGCGGTGAGCCCACCCCGGCCGAGGGCCGGGGCACCTGACGAACGGCGGCCGGCCGGGGAGATCTCTCCTCGGCCGGCCGCCGTCAGCATGTCCGGGCACGGGCCCCTTGCGCGCCCGATCTGAACCGTGGTTCACTCCTTCCTGTCCGCGACTGAACCGCGGTTCACTTCTTTATCGGGAGGGCGCCGTGCCGTACCGCGCCACCGAGCTCACCCGGCGCACCGCCGAGCGCAGGCGCGAGACCCTCCTCGCTGCGGCCCGGCACCTGGTCGCCGGGCACGGGTTCGCCGCCGCGACCGTGGCCGCGATCGCCCGGGAGGCCGGCGTCAGCGTGGGTTCGGTCTACTCGCACTTCGACAGCCGCGAGTACCTGCTCGCCGAGGTGTTCCGCAGCGCGGCCGCCCACGAGCTCGCCGCCGTCCGCACCGCCGTCGCCGACGCCGGGCCCCGGCCCGCGGACCGGCTGGACGCGCTGGTGCGCACGTTCGCCGGGCGGGCGCTGCAGGGGCGGCGCATGGCCTGGGCCCTGCTCTTCGAGCCGGTCACGTCCGGGGTCGACGCCGAGCGCCTGGTCTTCCGCCGCTCCTACACCGAACTGGGCGAGCAGATCGTCCACGACGGCATCGCCGAGGGCGTCTTCGTCGAGCAGGACGTGGTCCTCGCCGCGTCGGCCGTGATGGGGGCCATCTCCGAGGCGCTCGTCGACCGGCTCCGCCCCCTCGGCCCGGCGACGACCACCCCCACCACCGACCACGACGTGATCACCGGGATCCGGAGCTTCTGCTTCCGGGCCCTGGGTGCGGAGGAGCTCCAGTGACCAGCACGCACGAGGTGTTCAACCAGGCGCCACCGCGGGTGGACATCGACGAGTACCGGACGAACGCGGTGCTGACCGAGGCGGTCAAGCGCTACGACGCGCAGTGGGCGGACGAGGCGCTCGGCGAGGTCGGCGTGCTGGTGGGGCGGGCGGACTTCCAGCGCGACGCCGAGCTGGCCAACACCCATCCCCCCGTCTTCGCCGGCCACGACCGGTGGGGCCACCGGGTCGACGCGGTGGAGTTCCACCCCGCCTACCACCGGATCATCGGCGCGGCGGTCGAGCACGGGGCGCACACCAGCTGCTGGTCCGCCCCGAGGCCGGGTGCGCACGTCGCCCGCGCGGCCACCTTCATGCTCTTCGCCCAGGTGGAGGCGGGCCACTCCTGCCCGGTGAGCATGACCCACGCCGTCGTGCCCTCCCTCCGGCACTCGCCCGAGCTCGCCGCGGAGTGGCTGCCCCGGGTGTACTCGCGCGACTACGACCCCGAGCTGCGCGACCCGGCCACCAAGCCCTCGGCGATCTTCGGCATGGCGATGACCGAGAAGCAGGGCGGCTCCGACGTGCGGGCCAACACCACCCGCGCCGTCGACGCCGGTGACGGCACCTGGCGGCTCACCGGGCACAAGTGGTTCTGCTCGGCGCCGCAGTCCGATGCGTTCCTCGTCCTCGCCCAGACCGGCAGCGGGCTGTCCTGCTTCCTCGTCCCCCGGGTGCTGCCCGGCGGCGAGCGCAACGTGTTCCGCATCCAGCGGCTCAAGGACAAGCTGGGGAACAAGTCCAACGCCTCCTCCGAGATCGAGCTGGACGGGACCGTCGGGTGGCTCCTCGGGGAGGAGGGGCGCGGCGTGCGCACCATCATCGAGATGGTCGGCCAGACCCGCCTGGACTGCGTCCTGGGCAGCGCCGCCGGCATGCGGCAGGCCGTCGCGGAGGCGGCCTGGCACGCCCGGCACCGCAGCGCGTTCGGTGCCACGCTGGTCGACCAGCCGGCGATGACCGCAGTCCTCGCCGACCTGCAGCTGGAGGCCGAGGCCGCCACCTGGACGGCACTGCGGCTGGCCGCCGCCTACGACAGCGAGGACGAGGAGTCGGTCGCCTTCCGCCGGCTGGCCACCGCGGTGGCCAAGTACTGGGTCTGCAAGCGCGGGCCGAACCACGCCTACGAGGCGATGGAGTGCCTGGGCGGCAACGGCTACACCGAGAGCTTCCCGCTGGCCCGCCGCTACCGGGAGCAGCCGGTGATGGCGATCTGGGAGGGCTCGGGCAACGTCATCGCCCTCGACGTGCTGCGAGCCATGGCGCGCGAGCCCCGGTCGGTCGAGGCCGTCGACCGGGAGATCTCCTCCGCGCTCGGGCAGCACCGGGAATTCGACGCGCACGTCGCGACCACCCGGCGGCTCCTCGCCCGGGCGCAGGCGGACCCCGCGGCCGCGCCCGGCCTCGCGCGGCGGGTGGTGGAGTCGCTCGCGCTGGCCCTGCAGGGCGCCGTCGTGATCCGCGAGGCGCCCGGCGCCGTCGCCGACGCCTTCGTCGCCGCGCGGCTGGGTGAGGAGCGCGCCCTCGAGTACGGCGCCCTGGACCCCTCGCTGGACCTCGCCGCCATCGTCGCCCGTGCCTGATCCGGCAGTGGACGCGACGGCGCCGGTGACCCGGGCCGCCGATCCCCCGCTGTCACCGGCCATCGCCGAACGCGTGCTCGCGGACCAGCCGTTCAGCCGGCTCCTCGGTGCGCGGCTCACCGGCTTCGGCGACGGCGCGGCCGTCCTCGAGCTGTCGGTGCGCCCGGAGCTGACCCAGCAGAACGGCCACGTGCACGGCGGTGTGCTGGCCTACGCAGCCGACAACGCGGTCACCTTCGCCGGTGGCTCGGTGCTCGGACCGGCCGTGCTGACCGGGAGCCTCACCCTCGACTACCTGGCGCCGGCACGGGGCCGCACCCTCCGGGCGCGCGCGTCCGTGGTCCACACGACCGGACGGAGGGCCGTGTGCCACTGCGAGGTCCTGTCCGTGGACGACGCCGGTGCCACGACCCCGGTCGCCATCGCCCAGGGCACCGTCGTCGCCGTGCGGCCGGCGCCTCCCCGACCCGGCGGCGCGGCCGACCGCGCCGCCACTCCCTGACCCGACCCGGAGGACCCATCCATGCACCTGACCGCCGTGCTCGAGCGTGCCGCCCGCCTCGTGCCCACCAAGGAGGCCCTGGTCACCGACGACGGGGCGATCACCTACGCCGAGCTGCTGGACCGGGCCCGCCGGGCGGCCCGGGTGCTCATCGACGCCGGCGTCCGGCCCGGCGACCGGGTCGCGGTGATGACGTACAACACCCCGGGCTTCGTCATCGGTGCCTTCGGCACCTGGTTCGCCGGCGGGGTGCTGGTGCCGGTGAACCACAAGCTCGCCGTCCCCGAGGTCAGGTACGCCGTCGAGCACAGCGGCGCGACCGTGGGCGTCGTCGCCGGCGCCCTCGCCGGCACGGCGACCGAGGCCAGTCCGGGCACGACCTGGCTGACCACGGAGACCGGCGCCGGGGGGCTACCCCACCTCGACACGCTGGTCGACGCGGCGACCCCTGTGGCCGGCCCGGCCGTGGACGACGACGCCTCCCCGGCCGAGATCCTCTACACGTCCGGCACGACGAGCTCTCCCAAGGGCTGCGTGCACACCCACCGCACCATCTCGGCGGTCGCGCCGCTGATCGTCAGCACCCTGGGGTTCACCCGGGACGAGCGGTTCCTGCTCGCGATGCCCATCTGGCACGCCGCCCCGCTGAACGACTGGCTGCTGACCATGGTGTTCCTCGGGGCCACCACGGTCCTGCAGCGCGAGTACGACCCCGCCGGTTTCCTGCGGGCGGTCGAGCGGCACCGCGTCACCGCGTTCTTCGGAGCGCCGATCGCCTACCTGGCACCGGTGCAGCTGGCGCGTGCGGGGCGGCTGTCGCTGGCCGACGCCGACCTGTCGAGCGTGGACAAGTGGCTCTACGGCGGCGCCCCGCTGGGCGAGCAGGTGGCCCGGGCGCTGGTCGACGCCTACGGCACCGACCGCTTCTTCCAGGTGTACGGGATGAGCGAGATGGGCCCGGTCGGCACGGCGCTGTACCCGGCCGAGCAGCTGGCGAAGGCCGGATCGATCGGCCGGGGTGGCATGCCCGGTGTCGATCTGCGCGTGGTCGCCGCCGACGGCGCGGACGTCGGCCCGGGCGGCGTGGGCGAGATCTGGCTGCGCGCCGACACCCGCATGGCCGGCTACCACGGCAACGAGCAGGCCACGGCCGACGTGTTCGTCGGCCCCTGGTTCCGCACCGGCGACGTCGCCCGGGTGGACGAGGACGGCTACCTCTTCATCGTCGACCGGCTCAAGGACGTGATCATCGTCGGCGGGGAGAACGTGCACTCGCAGGAGGTCGAGGAGGTCCTGCGCGGTCACGACCGGATCGCCGACGTCGCCGTCGTCGGCCGGCCGCACGAGGAGTGGGGCGAGACCGTCGTGGCCGTCTGCGTGAGCGCGGACGGCGAGGGGATCACCCTGGACGAGGTGCGGGACTTCCTCGGGGACAAGCTCGCGCGGTACAAGCTCCCGCGCGAGGTGGTGACCGTCGACGTGCTGCCGCGCAACCCGTCGGGCAAGCTCACCAAGCAGGTCATCCGCGACGGCCTGGCCGAGCGGGCGCCGGCAGCCACCTGAGCCGGTGGACCGCCGGGCGCGGCCCGGCGGTCCACCGGTCAGCCAGCCAGGCAGGCGGTGAGTGCCCCCACCATGAGCGGCACGTCGCGGGCCGAGGCCAGCTCCCGGCAGGAGTGCATGGCGAGCATGGGGGCGCCGATGTCGACCGTGGTGACTCCCAGCCTGGTCGCCGTCAGCGGGCCGATGGTGCTCCCGCACGGGAGGTCCGCCCGCGTGACGAACGTCTGCACCGGGACGCCGGCGTCGTCGCAGCGCTCGGTGAACCAGCCCCCGGAGGCCGCGTCGGTGGCGTAGGCCTGGTTGGCGTTCACCTTGAGCACCGGCCCGCCGCCGAGCTCGGGCCGGTGCGCCGGCTCGTGCCGCTCGGCGCGCGTCGGGTGCACGGCGTGGGCCATGTCGGCCGACACGAGCACCGACCGGGCCAGCGCCCTGTGCACCGCCTGCGCATCCGCAGGAGCGGTCGCCGCGGCCAGCCGCTGGACGACGTCCTCGAGGAAGCTGCCGCGGGCGCCGGACATGGAGCCGCTGCCCACCTCCTCGTGGTCGTTGCAGACCAGCAGCTGCGTGCGTGCCCCGGCCGGTGCGGCCAGCAGGGCCAGCAGCCCGGAGTGGCAGCAGGCCAGGTCGTCGAGCCGGGGGGCGGCCACCCACGTGCCGTCCGCCCCGGCGCGCGACGCCGGCTGGGTGTCGGCCAGCACCAGGTCGGTGCCGACGACGTCGCCGGCGTCCACCCCGGCCGTGGCGGCGAGGGCCTCGGTGAGCCCCGGCCCGGTGCCGAGGTCGCGGTCCCACACCGGCACCAGGTGCTGCTGCGGGTCGAGGGTCAGCCCCTCGCGGACGCTCCGGTCGAGGTGGATGGCGAGGGAGGGCAGCCGCAGCGGGGCGCCGGGCAGCCGCACCAGGGTCGTCCCGCCCCCGCGCAGCACCAGCCTCCCGGCCACGGTCAGCTCCCGGTCCAGCCAGGTGTGCCACAGCCCGCCGCCGTAGGGCTCGACGCCCACCAGGCGGTACCCCGACTGCCGGACGTCGTTGCGCGGCCGCACCTTGAACGTCGGCGAGTCGGTGTGCGCGCCGACCAGCCGCATCCCGGTCTCGGCCAGCGGGCCGCTGCCCATCCGGAAGGCGATGAGGCTGCCGTGCCGGACGACGAAGTGCTGCCCGCCGGGCGCCGGTGCCCAGGAGTCCGCCTCGGCCAGCTCGGTGAACCCGGCTGCGCGCAGCCGGCGCGCCAGCTCGGCGACCGCGTGGGCGGGGGACGGCGAGGCGTCGACGAAGGCCCGCAGGTCGTCGCCGAGGGCGAGCTCGTCGGTCGGGGCGGCATCCGGCGTCGGCATGCGGTCATCGTGCCCGACGCCCGGACGGAGGCGGGGGAGCGGGAGGAAGCGCCCAGGTGGGATGCTCGGGAGGTGAGCCAGCGCACGGTCCCCGGGAGCCCCGACGAGCTGTCCGCCGCCCTGGCGGGCACCGGCTACCTCGCCGACGAGGGGCTGGCCACCGCCGCGCACCTGGCGCTGGCCATGCACCGGCCGCTGTTCCTCGAGGGCGAGGCCGGCGTCGGGAAGACGGCGCTGGCCCAGGCGCTGGCGGAGATCACCGGCCGGCCGCTCTACCGGCTGCAGTGCTACGAGGGGCTCGAGGCCAGCCAGGCGCTCTACGACTGGGACTTCGGCCGTCAGCTGCTGCACCTGCGCGCCGCCGAGGCCGCGCACGCCGCCGACGACCCCGCGCGGCTGGAGGCCTCGCTCTACGACCGCCGGTTCCTCCTGGCCCGGCCGCTGCTGCAGGCGCTGGAGGACTCCCCGAGCGTGCTGCTCGTCGACGAGGTGGACCGCGCCGACGACGAGTTCGAGGCGTTCCTGCTGGAGGTGCTGTCGGACTTCACCATCTCCATCCCGGAGCTCGGCACGGTGCGGGCGGAGACCCCGCCGCTGGTGGTCCTCACCTCCAACCGCACCCGCGAGGTGCACGACGCGCTCAAGCGGCGCTGCCTGTACCACTGGCTGGCGCACCCCGACTTCGACCGCGAGGTGGCGATTCTGCGCCGTCGGCTGCCCCAGGTCACCGACGAGCTGGCCCGGCAGGTGGCCCGGGCGACGGCGACGCTGCGCACCCTCGACCTGCTCAAGCCGCCCGGGGTCGCGGAGGCGATGGACTGGGCGACGGCGCTGCACACGCTCGGGGCCCGGGACCTGGACCCCGACCTGGCGGCGCGGACGCTCGGCGCGGTGCTCAAGTACCGGGAGGACACCGAGCGGGTGCGGTCGCTGGACCCGGAGGCGCTGCTCGGTGGCTGACGCGTCGGGGACGGCGGAGCGGGACGTCGTCGACACCGTGCTGGGCTTCGCCCGGACGCTGCGGCACGCGGGCGTGACCGCCTCCCCGGACCGGGTCCAGGCCATGCTCGCCGCCCTGGGTCACCTCGACGTCCTCCAGCCGTCGGCGGTCTACTGGGCCGGCCGGCTGACCCTCTGCGCCGGCCCCGACGACCTCGACCGCTACGACGCGGCCTTCCTGGCCTGGTTCTCCGGGCGACGCCCGCGCCCCGCCCCGGCACCGGTGCAGGTGCGGCCGCAGCTGGCCGCGAGCGCGCCGCTCGACGCGGGCACCGGCGAGGGGGACGAGGACCCGGACACCCCCGACCTGGCCGCCCGCGCCAGCGCGGACGAGGTGCTGCGACACCGTGACGTCGCCGGGCTGACCGACGCCGAGCGCGCCCACCTGCGCAGGTTGTTCGCCCTGCTGGTCCCGGCCGCCCCGATGCGCCCGGCCCGGCGACGGCGGCCGGCGGCCCACGGCGGGGTGCACCCGGGCCGGACCGTGCGCCGGGCGCTGCGCGAGGGCGGCGAGGTCAGCCGGCTGGTGCACCGCCGCCCGCGGCCGCGCCCCCGCCGTGTCGTGCTGCTGGTCGACGTCTCCGGGTCGATGACGCCCTACGCCGACGCGCTGCTGCGGTTCGCCCACGCGGCGGTGCGGGCCCGGCCGGCGTCGACCGAGGTGTTCACGATCGGCACCCGGCTGACCCGGGTCACCCGCGAGCTGCGGCTGCGCGACCCGGACCGGGCGCTGGCCGCCGGGGGGCAGGCGATCCCCGACTGGTCCGGCGGTACCCGGCTCGGCGAGGTGCTCAAGGCCTTCCTCGACCGGTGGGGCCAGCGCGGCACCGCGCGCGGCGCCGTGGTGGTGGTGTGCAGCGACGGCTGGGAGCGTGGGGACACCGGGCTGCTCCGGGAGCAGATGGCCCGGCTGCGGCGGCTCGCGCACGCCGTCGTCTGGGTCAATCCGCACAAGGGCCGGACGGGGTACGAACCCCTCACCGGCGGGATGCAGGCGGCGCTGCCGTCGGTCGACCACTTCGTGGCCGGGCACAGCATGGCCGCGTTCGAGGAGCTGTCGGGGGTGCTGCAGGAGCCGCGCGGGCAGCACCGGAGATCTGGGGAGGAGTTGCCGGATGCGAGACGTGCTCGATGACCTGGTCGGCTGGTGGCAGGCGGGGGAGACCGTCGGCGTGGGCACCGTGGTGGGCACCTGGCGCTCGGCGCCGCGGCCCGCCGGCGCGTCGATGCTGGTCGGACCCGACGGCACGGCGGTGGGCAGCGTCTCCGGCGGCTGCGTCGAGGGCGCGGTGTACGAGGAGGCCAGGGACGCCGTCGCCACCGGGGAGCCCACGCTGCGCCGGTACGGGGTCAGCGACGACGACGCCTTCTCCGTCGGGCTGACCTGCGGCGGGATCCTCGACGTCTTCGTGGAGGCGGTGTCGCGCGAGTCCTTCCCCGAGCTGGGGGAGGTCGCGGAGTCGGTGGGGCGGCACGAGCCGGTCGCCGTCGTCACCGTGGTCGCCGGCCCCGACGACCGGCTGGGGCGCCGTCTGGTGCTCTGGCCCGACCGGTCCTCGGGGACGCTGGGCTCGCGGCGGCTGGACGACGCCGTGGCCGACGACGCCCGCGGCATGCTCGTCGGCGGCCGCACCGGGCTGCTGCACGTGGGGCGCGACGGCGAGCGGCGCGGCGACGACCTCACCCTGTTCGTGAACTCCTTCGCCCCGGCCGCCCGCATGGTGGTGTTCGGCGCCATCGACTTCGCCGCCGCCGTCGCCCGGGTCGGCGCGTTCCTGGGCTACCGGGTCACCGTCTGCGACGCCCGGCCGGTGTTCGCCACCCCCAAGCGCTTCCCGGAGGCGCACGAGGTGGTGGTCGAGTGGCCGCACCGCTACCTGCAGGCCGAGGTCGACGCCGGGCGCATCGACGAGCGGACGGTGCTCTGCGTGCTCACCCACGACCCGAAGTTCGACGTCCCGCTGCTCGAGGTGGCGCTGCGCACCCCGGTCGCCTACGTCGGGGCGATGGGCTCGCGGCGCACCCACGACGAGCGCCTCGCCCGGTTGCGCGAAGCCGGGCTGGGCGACGAGGAGCTGGCCCGGCTCTCCTCGCCGATCGGCCTGGACCTCGGTGCCCGCACCCCGGAGGAGACGGCGGTGTCGATCGCCGCGGAGATCATCCAGGGGCGCTGGGGCGGCAGCGGCCGGCGGCTGGCCGAGGTGTCGGGCCCCATCCATCAAGGACCCCCCGGCCCCCCGCCACTCGCAGGCTCGCGACGGGCCCCTGCCGAGGGGCCGAGAGACCGCTGAGGGACGTGTCCGCGCTCCCCTTCCGCTACGGGGTGGAGGTCGTGGGTCTGCTGGCCTCGCCGGCGCACCGGTACGACGGCCGCCCCGGCGCGGCGGTGCCTGCGCAGGCCGACGACCGGCGGGAGCGGCTGGAGATCCGGGCGGGGGTCGGCATCGTCGGGGACCGGTACGCCGGGCGGCCGGCCCACCGGGACGCCCAGGTCACGGTGCTGGCGGTGGAGTCGCTGGAGTCGCTCGCCGCCGAGCTGGGCGCCCCGCCGTTCGACCCGCTGCTGGCCCGGCGGAACGTGGTGCTGCGGGGTGCCGAGGTGGAGGCGCTCCGCGGCCGGGAGTTCGCGCTGGACTGCGGCGCGGGACCGGTGCTGCTGCGCGGCGGGCGGGCGGCGAACCCCTGCGCCTGGATGGACCTGGTCCTCGCGCCCGGCGCGCACCGCGGGATGCGCGGTCGCGGCGGGGTGCGCTGCGCGGCGCTCTCCGACGGCCGGCTCGAGCTGGGACCCGCCGTCCTGACCAGCGCCGTGCCGCTGGATCCCGCCGCGGCAGGGCGGGCCCGCTCCCTGGCGCCGGGTCGCCGCTGACCTGCGACACGCCGGGCGGACCGGCTGCTGGCGGTCGCGCCGCACGCCCCGCAGTATTCCGTCCGGCCGGACGTCCGAGATCCGGAGACGTGTACTCCGGAGGTCCTCCCGTGCGCATGCGCATCCCCCAGTTCGCCGTCGCCGCCGCGAGCGCCCTGCTCCTCACCGCCTGCGGGAGCAGCAGCCCGCTCGACGGCATGACCGGGCCCGAGGTCGCCGACGCGGCCGCCGACGCCCTGGAGGAGGCCGGTTCGTTCCACGTCACCGGCACCATGGCGGAGGGCGGCGAGGAGGGCGAGCTCGACCTGCACCTGCAGGGCGACGACGTCACCGGTTCGGTGACCATGGGCGGGTCCGAGATCGAGCTGCTCCGGGTCGACGGCGAGGTGTACCTGCAGGCACCGTCGGACTTCTGGGCCTCCTTCGGCATGCCGGCGGAGATGGCCTCGCAGTTCGACGGCCGCTGGGTGATCGTCCCCGGTGAGGCCGTGGCCGAGTTCGAGGAGATCTCCCTCGACGGTTTCGTCCAGCAGTTCCGCGACCCGGACAGCGAGATCGCCGAGGAGGTCAGCTCCGAGGAGCTCGACGGCGAGGACGTGGTGGTCGTGGAGCAGGAGGACGGCAGCCGGTTGTTCGTCGCCGACGACGAGCCGGCCTACCCGCTGCAGGTCACGACCGGCGAGGGCGGCGACTCCGGCACCGTCACCTTCAGCCGGTTCGGCGAGGAGGAGGAGATCTCCGCCCCCGCCGACCCGATCGACCTCATGTCGATGATGGGCGTCTCCTGACGCCTGCTGTCCCGGCGTCGCGCCGGTCAGCCCAGCAGCTCCCGGACGGCTGACGGGGCCTGCGACGCCCGGTGCAGCGCGGCCACCCTCCCGCCGCCGGCGGCGGCGAGGGTGGTGCAGGAGGTCATCGCCTCGTCCTCGGCCGACAGCGCGAGCACCTGGAGCCGCGCCGGTATGCGAGCCAGCGACGCCGCGGCGTCCACCGGGTCGGGGCTGTCGGTCGCGACGCCGTCGGAGAGCAGCAGCACGTGGCGGTCGGCGGCGCGGGAGCGCGCGAGCTGCGTCGCCGCCGTCCGCAGCGCCAGCTCGAGGTCGGTGGTGCCGCCGCCCCTGAGGTCGCAGAGCCGGTCGACGACGACGTCCGCGCGGGGATCGGCCGACAGCGGGCGCAGCACCACGGCCTTCGACCAGAAGGCGACGACGCCGAGCTCGTCGCCCGGCCGCATGCGCTGGGCCAGGGCCGACGCCGTGAGCACCGCGGCGGCGAGTTCGTCCCCGGCCACCGACCCCGACGCGTCGACGAGCAGGACCACCGCGCGGCCGGTGGAGCGCCAGCCCCTCGTGTGCAGGTGCTCGGCGCGCCACCGGGGCTCGGCCCCCCGCGCGGCCAGCGTCGCGTCGAGGTCGACGTCCGAACCGGTCGGGTCGCGCCGGGTGATCATCCGGCTGGTGCCGGGGCGGTCGGGAGTGCCGGTGCGCGGATTGCCCAGGGGCAGCCGTGCGGCCAGCGCCCGCGCCGCGGCGCGCAGCCGGGGGTCGAACGCGCGGGCGGCCGCGGCGAGCACCCGGGCGGCAGCGTCCGGGTCGCGGGCGGCCAGGTCGGCCACGGCCTCGGCGTCGAGGGTCCCCGCCTCCGGCGAGACGGTGTCGAAGTCGGGGTTGCTGCGGGAGAGCTCGTCGCGGCTGGACCGGCGCGCGCCCTGGGTGCGCAGCAGCTCCTCGACCTGCTCGGGGTCCTCGACGACGCGGGGCGGGCCCGACGCCGGTCGCTCGCCGGCCGGCGCCGGCGGGGGTGGCGGCCCGGGGGACGCCTCCCCGGGCGTCAGGCTTTTCCCAGCTCCTCACCGGCCCGGCGCCAGATGTCGGCGACGACGTCCTCCACCGGGCGCGCCACGCCGTCGCCCCGGGTCACCTTGCCGGTGAGCGCGGCGAGGGCGGCGTCGAGCCCGGTCGCCTCCTGCAGGGGGGAGGTCTCCCGGACGGCGGCGAGCTCCACGGCGATCAGCACCGTGTCGATCGCCCCCCGCACGGAGGCGCCGATGCGCAGCTCGGAGTGGTCGCGCGTGATGCGGACCGCCCGCACCGCCCGGGCGACCAGCGCTGCCTCCCCGCTGGTCACCGCCTCGACCACCCGCAGCTCGGCGTCCTCGTCCTGGTAGGCCATCGCCACCCGGCAGGAGCGGTCGTAGAGGGCCGGTGTGACCCGCGCGGTGCCCACCGCGTCGAACGGGTTCATCGCCGCCACCAGCCGAAAGGTGGGCCGCGCCGCGACCCGGCCGTAGCGGGGCACGTGCATCTCCCGCTCGGAGAGGACACCGAGCAGGACGTTCATCGTCTCCTCGGGGACCCGGTTGAACTCCTCGACGTAGAGCAGCGAACCCTCGGTCATGGCCCGGGTGAGCGGCCCGGGCACGAAGTTCTCCGGCCGGTAGTCCTCGGTGAGGACCCGGGAGGCGTCGTGGTGGCCGACCAGCCGGGTGGGTGTCAGCTCCGCGTTGCCCTCGACGAGCACGAGGGGGACCCCGGCGCCGTCGGCCAGGGCGCGCAGCAGCGTGGTCTTGCCGGTGCCGGGTGGGCCCTCCAGCACGACGTTGCGCCCGGCGGAGAGCGCCGCGGCGACCACCTCCGCCTCCCGCAGGCGGTCCACCACGCGCTGACGGGCCACGCGGACCATCCCGCCCACGTCGAGGTGGGCGGCGCTGCGCGTGCTGGTCACGATCCTGTCCCGGCCGGTGCCACGTCCTGGCTCAGCTCCCGTCGTCCTGGCTCACCTGGTGTGGTCCTGGCTCACCGTCGACCGTGAGCCAGGACCCCTGATGATCAGGTGACCTGATCATCAGGGGTCGGAGGCCGGGGCTCAGTCGTAGACGATGACGCCGCGGATGTTCTTGCCGGCGTGCAGGTCCTCGTAGCCCTGGTTGATGTCGTCGAGCTTGTACCGCTTGGTGATCAGCTCGTCGAGCTTGATGGCACCCTCCTGGTAGAGCCGCAGCATCTTCAGCATGTCGGCGCTGGGGTTCTGGTCCCCGAACAGCGCGCCCCGGATCTCCTTGGTGAACAGCGCCAGCATGCTCGGGTTGATCGGGATGCCGACGTCGGTGAGGTCGCCGAGGCCGGTGATGACCACCCGGCCGCCCTTGCCGAGCGCCTCGACGCCCTGGGCGACGTGCTCGCCCTTGAGCACGCCGACGGTGATCAGGACCTTGTCCGCGCCCTGGCCGTTGGTGACGCTGCGACCGAACTCGGCGGCCTCGTCGATGCTCGCGAAGGCGTGCGTGGCGCCCAGCTCCATCGCCTTCTCGCGCTTGAAGTCGATGGGGTCGACGGCGATGACGTGGCTCGCGCCGGCGTGCGCAGCGCCCTGGACGGCGTTGATCCCGATGCCGCCGACACCCATGACGATGACGGTGTCGCCGGCCCGCACCTCGCCGGCCTGCACGGCGGTGCCCCAGCCGGTGCCGACGCCGCAGCCGACCAGGCAGGCGACGTCGAGCGGGATGTCCTTCGGGATCTTGACCGTGGAGCGGACGTCGACCGTCGTCACCTCGGCGAACGTGCCCAGTCCGCACATCTGGCCGACCGGGGTGCCGTCGGAGGTCTGGAAGCGGAAGCTCTCGGCGTCGTCCCAGCGGGAGCCGACCAGGAGGTTGGCGCCGGAGTCGCAGATGTACTGCTGGCCGTTCGCGCAGTACCGGCAACGGCCGCAGCCGGGGAGGAAGGAGAAGACGACGTGGTCACCCTCCGCGAAGTCCTTCGTCCCGGGGCCCACCGCGGTGACGACGCCGGCGCCCTCGTGGCCGCCGAGGAAGGGGTAGTGCCCGACGGGCATGTCCCCGGTGGCGATGTGGTCGTCGGAGTGGCACATGCCGGAGGCGGCGAGCTTCACCTGGAGCTCACCGACCTGGGGGTCGTCGGCGACCAGGTCGGTGACCTCCCACTTGCCGGGGGCTGAGCGCAGGATCGCGCCGCGGGTGTTCACGGGCACAGGAACCTCCTCGTCGCCCTCGTCGTCGAGGGCCGTCCACCTCATGCGCGGGCACGCATGCCTGCCGCGCACGCTATGACCCCGATCACACCCTGGGAAGGGGCATGCAACGTTGGCGCCGGGCCCACCGGCCTCGGTGCAACGTTCGGGGCACGCACACTGGTCCGGTGCCCCGCCCCCCGGTCGTCGTCGTCGGCGCGGGGCCCGTCGGGCTCACCGCCGCGCTGCTCCTGGCTCGCACCGGGCTCCCCGTCGTCGTCGTGGAGCGGCACGCGGCCCCCTATCCGCTGCCCCGCGCGGTGCACCTGGACGACGAGGTGTTCCGCGTGCTGCAGGCGGCCGGCGTGGCCGACGACGTCGCCGCCCGCTGCCGGCCGATGGCCGGGCTGCGCCTGCTGGACGCCGCCCACCGGGTGCTGGCCGAGTTCCGGCGCGCCCCGGACGCCGGCACGAACGGCTGGCCGCAGGGATCGTTCGTGCACCAGCCCGATCTGGAGGAGGTGCTGGCGGCCGCGGTCGCGTCGACGCCCGGGATCGAGGTGCACCGCGGGAGCGAGGTGACCGGGCTCGACCAGGACGGCGGCGGGGTGACCGTGCGGGTGACCGACCGGGCGACCGGGGCGGACCGCTCCGTCCGGGCGGTGGGGGTCCTCGGCTGCGACGGCGCGAACAGCACCGTGCGGAAGCTGATCGGCGCCCGGATGCGTGACCTCGGCCCCGCCGACCGCTGGCTGGTGGTCGATGCGCGCGCGCCGGTCCCGCTGCCGGTCTGGCCGGGGGTGCACCAGGTCTGCGACCCGGGCCGGGCGGCCACGTTCATGCCGGTGATCGGCGACCGCTACCGCTGGGAGTTCCGGCTGGCGCCGGGCGAGACGGCCGAGGAGCTCGCCGACCCGGCCCGGCTGGCGGCGCTGCTGGCCCCGGTCGCCCGCGGCACGGAGGTCGAGGTGGTCCGTGCGGTGGAGTACACGTTCCGGGCGCAGGTGGCCGACCGCTGGCGCGACGGCCGGGTGCTGCTGGCCGGAGACGCCGCCCATCTCACCCCGCCGTTCGTAGGGCAGGGCCTGGGCCTGGGGCTGCGCGATGTGCACCAGCTGGCCTGGAAGCTCGCCGCCGTGCTGGCCGGGGAGGCCGGTGAGGAGCTGTTGGACACGTACCAGGCCGAGCGCGAGCCGCACGCCCGGGCGCTGATCCGGGTGGCGCTGCTGCTCGGGCGGCTGATGACCGGCGGCGGGCGCGGGGGCGCCGTCGCCCGCCGGGCCGTGCTGACCGCCGTCCGGCGGATCCCGGCCGTCGCCCGGCTGGCCACCGACAGCCGGACCCCGCCGCTGCACCGCGGCCCGCTGGTGGCGCGCCGCGGCCGGGCCGGCCGCCGGCTGGCCGGGACGCTGGTCCCGCAGCCGGAGGTGCTCGTCGACGGCCGGCCGTGCCGGCTGGACGACGTCCTCGGCGAGGGGTGGGCCGAGCTGTCCGCGGAGCTCGTGGTGCGCCGGGCCGACGGGACGGAGGTGCGGATCGTCGATCCCAGCGGCACGCTGCGCCGATGGCTGGGGCCGGCCGCCGCGGTGCGGGTCCGCCCCGACCGCATCGTGGCCGCCGTCCGCCGGTGAGGCTCCCGCCCACCGCCGAGAGCCGGTGCACCCGGACGGGTGTTCCGGCCGAGGAGGGCGCCTCGACCGCTTGTCCCGGCGGGCGGGTGTGGTGATCCTCGGTCGGTGAACGAGTGGTTGACGCGGGCGTCGCGCACGCAACTGGGGCTCATCATGGGGCTCTTCTGCGGGGCGGGTGCGGCGTTCGGCGTCGCGGTCCTCGGCGGGCAGGGCTGGAGCGCTGCCGTGCCCGGAGCCGTCGGAGCGGCGATCGGTGGAGGCCTGGTCGGGGCGACGCTGATGCACGGGCAGCTCCGGCGCCAGGCAGAGGCGGTCGGCGTGCTGGGGGGACGCGCCCGGCGCGCCGCCGGGCGGGCGTCGCTGCGGGGGCCCGTACCCGAGGACCCGGAGACCCGCGCCGCCGCCTACGCGCTGGTGGAGCACGCACTCGCCGAACGCCGGCGCAACCGCGTTCCCAGCGTGGTTGGCGCGGTGGTCCTCCTCGCGATGACGGTCTACCTGGCCGTGCAGGCGTCACCCTGGTGGTGGATCGGGGTGGCGGTCCTGGCCGGGTTGCTGGCGTACGGCTGGTTCGTGCTGCCCCGGCGGTTGCGGCGCCGGGCCGAGCTGCTGGACCCCGACGCCGGCTAACGCGGCCGGCCGATGCCGACCGCGTAGAGGGTGCCCAGCACGGCACCCGGCGGGAGCGCCACGTAGAGCCACCACGGGTGGATCCCGCCCACGGTGGCCTCGAGGATCCCCCAGACCACCAGGTTCACCAGGCTGATGCACGCCCAGATGATCACGAGCACCTTCATCGCGGTGCCGGCGTCGTCGTCGCTGAACGCCCGGCGCGGCCCCGGGGGCGGGGGCAGCGCGGGCAGGTCGGCGGTGACCCGGGCAAGGTCGCCCCGGGTCCGCGCCGCCCACACGGCCTGCACCCGCTCGTCGAACTCGTGCAGGTCGAGCTGCCCGGCGTCGTGCGCCCGCTGCAGCCCGGCCTGCACGTCGGCGCGCTCGGCGTCGGAGATGCGGAGGTCCTCGGGTCGGACCGGCTGGCTCACACCGGACATCCTGGCAGGCGTCCGGCCCGGCGTCAGGCCTCGCGGCGCCGCCGGGCCGGGGAGGTGGCCAGGAGCGCGTTCTCCACCGCGGTGTCGCCGAGTGCCCGCTCGAACCCCGGGGGGACGACGAGGTCGTCGCGGGAGAGGTCGGCGACGTCGGAACGCCCGAGGCCGACCATCGCGGAGCCGAGCCCGTCGCGCAGCAGGTCGAGGACGTTCTCCACCCCGGCCTGGCCGTTGGCGGCGAGGCCCCAGAGGTAGGCGCGGCCGATCATGACCGCCTTCGCGCCCAGCGCCAGGGCCTTGGCGACGTCGCCACCGCGCCGGATCCCGCCGTCGAGCAGCACCTCGATCTGGTCGCCCACCGCGTCGGCGACCGCGGGCAGGGCCCGGACCGAGGCGGGGGTGCCGTCGAGGTTGTTGCCGCCGTGGTTGCTCACCGAGATGGCGGTGACGCCGGCGTCGACGGCGCGCTTGGCGTCGTCCACCCGCATGACGCCCTTGAGCATGAACGGGCCGTCCCACTGGGAGCGCAGCCAGGCGACGTCCTCCCACGTGGGCATCGGCGACTGCTGCCACATGCCGTAGGCGCCGAAGAACGTCGGCGCCGGCTCGCCCGGCGTCGCCACCATGTTGGGCACGGTGAGGTCGGGCAACTTGCGGGTCCTCGCGAAGTCCAGCAGCCAGCGCGGCTTGACCAGCACCTGCGGCGCGTACTTGCGGGCGGCCTGGAAGTCGATCTTCTCCGGGATGAACGGGCTGCCCCAGTCGCGGCCGTAGGCGAACGACCAGTCGAGGGTCGCGATCATCCCGACGGCCCCGGCCTGCTTCGCCCGGTCCATCCGGGCGAGCATCTCGTCGCGCGTGCCCACCCAGTACATCTGGAAGAACGTCTGCGGGTTGGCTGCGACGACCTCCTCGATCGGCTTGCTGGCGAAGCTCGACAGGCCCATGGCCACCCCGCGGGCGGCAGCGGCCCGCGCGACGGCCACCTCACCGTCGGGGTGGACGGCCTGCACGCCGGTCGGGCTGATCATGACCGGCATCGACATGGGCTGGCCCATGACCGTCACGGCCGTGTTCCGCTCGTTGGCCAGCCCGGCGGTGTGCGGCGCGAAGCCGATCTCGGCGAAGGCGGCGAGGTTGTCCTCGAGGGTCAGGCCGCGCTCGGAGCCGGCGACCAGCGCGCCGTAGACGCCCTTCGGCAGCCGCTTCTTCGCCCGGCGCTGCGCCTCGGCGACCGATTCGAACCACGCGTTGGCCATGGGCATCTCCTTCGTCGGCCCGGTGCGCCGGGCGGTGGGCCGGCGCGAGGCCGGTGGCACTGAGTGCCAGGCTAGCGCCGCGGGTGAGACGCCGACCACACCGGCCGCCCGGACGGGTCAGCCGCGCAGGCTGGGGAAGCCCGCCGCCATCTCGTCGAACGCCAGGTGCAGGTGCCCGGTCAGGGACGACGCGTCGTCGGCGAGCCACGCCTCGAAGGCCGTCGTCGCCGCTGCGCGCGTGCTCGCCGCGACCAGGCGGGGCAGCAGCCCGCTGGGGGAGCTGCCCGTCCGGGCGGCGACGTGCTGGGCGACGACCCGGTCGACCTCGGCGAAGCGCAGCTGGCTGTGGGCCAGCAGGGCGGGCTCGGTGAGGATCAGCCGCATGCGCTCCCGCAGCAGCGGCAGCTCGGCTGCCGGGTAGTCGTTGACCTCGAGGTACGCCGCGCAGACCGAGGTGAGCACCGGCTGCGCCGGGTCGGCCGCGGCGAGCAGCTGCTGGAGCCGGGCGACGTGACCGGCGAAGTCGCCCCACACGGCGTCGGCCTTGGTGGGGAAGTAGCGGAAGAAGGTCCGGCGGCTGATGCCGGCGGAGTCGGCGACCTCGTCGCTGGTGACCTCCTCGAAGCCGCGCACGGTGAAGAGGTCCAGGGCCGCGCGCTCGACACGGGCGCGCCCCGCCGGCGCCGTCCTCGTCTCCACCACGCGCGCATTCTGCCCGGTGGGCGTGGCGCCCGGCGCCCGCCGACCCCGCTCTTGCTCCTGGCACCGGGTGTCACTAACGTCCGCCTCGACCATGTGACCGCGTTCACGGAGGCCCCCATGCCCGAGCCCACCCAGACCGACGTCGCCGCCGCCGAGTTCCGGACCCCCGAGGCCCCCGCCACCGAGGAGGCCCTCGTCGAGGAGTCGCTCGTCGAGGAGGTCTCCATCGACGGCATGTGCGGCGTGTACTGATCGACGCCGTGCCGACGACGAACGGGACCGGCCCGGCGACCGGGACGGCCGCCGGCTTCGACGCGGAGCTGCCCTGGCGCCGGGCCCGTTCCGTCGCGCTGCGGCCGGAGCCGTTCGGCGCGCTCGTCTACCACTTCGGCAACCGGAAGCTGTCGTTCCTGAAGTCGAAGACGCTGGTCGCGGTCGTCGAGGCGCTGGGCGACCACCCCAGCGCGGCGGCGGCCCTGACCGCGTGCGGCGTCCCCGACGCCCAGCGCGGCGCCTACGTGAAGGCGCTGGCCGACCTCGCCCGCTCGCAGATGATCGAACGCCGGGAGACCCAGTGACCGCAGTGCTGCCCGCCCGCCCCGAGCGCCCCACCGGCGGGCGGCTGATCGACCAGTTCGAGTACGGGCTGGACGCCCCGATCTGCCTGACCTGGGAGCTCACCTACGCCTGCAACCTGGCGTGCGCCCACTGCCTGTCCTCGTCGGGCCGGCGCGACCCGCGCGAGCTCTCCACCGCCGAGGCCGAGGCGGTCATCGACGAGCTGCAGCGGATGCAGGTCTTCTACGTCAACGTCGGCGGCGGCGAGCCCACGGTGCGGCCGGACTTCTGGCACCTGCTCGACTACGCCATCGGCCACGACGTCGGGGTCAAGTTCTCCACCAACGGCGTCAAGCTGGACAAGCAGCGGGCCGCGCAGCTGGCCCGCACCGACTACGTCGACGTGCAGATCTCCCTGGACGGCGCCACCGCCGAGGTCAACGACCGCGTCCGCGGCACCGGCTCCTACGCCACCGCGATCCGGGCGTTGGAGAACCTGGCCGAGGCCGGGATGAAGGACTTCAAGGTCTCCGTCGTCGTCACCCGGGAGAACGCCGGCCAGCTGGACGAGTTCAAGGCGCTCACCGACTCCTTCGGCGCCCAGCTGCGGATCACCCGGCTGCGCCCCTCGGGCCGCGGAGCCGACGTCTGGGACCAGCTGCACCCGACGGCCCAGCAGCAGCGGGAGCTGTACGACTGGCTGCTGGCCAACGGCGAGGGCGTGCTGACCGGCGACTCGTTCTTCCACCTGTCGGCGTTCGGCGAGGCGCTGCCGGGGCTCAACCTCTGCGGCGCCGGCCGGGTGGTCTGCCTGATCGACCCGGTGGGCGACGTCTACGCCTGCCCGTTCGCCATCCACGAGAACTTCCTCGCCGGCAACGTGCGCTCACCCGGCGGCTTCCGGAAGGTGTGGCAGGAGAGCGAGCTGTTCGCCGACCTGCGCAGCCCGCAGACCGGCGGCGCCTGCACGAAGTGCGCGCACTTCGACGCCTGCCGCGGCGGCTGCATGGCGGCGAAGTTCTTCACCGGGCTGCCGCTGGACGGGCCCGACCCCGAGTGCGTGCAGGGCTACGGGGAGACGGCGCTGGCGGCCCGCGACGTCGAGCTGGTCACCCCGCGCAGCCACATCGACCACTCGCACAAGGGCCCGGTCCGCGGGCAGCCCACGCTGCTCGGCATGCCCGCGCTGCCGCCGGCGAAGGCCTGCGACGAGTCGCCCCTGGCGGGCCTCGACCTGCGCTGAACCCCGGCGCCGGCCCGCGGGGCCGGCGCCGGGCGGCCGCTGCTAGAGGTCGACCTTCTTGTTCTCCCCCGCGTCGATCCGCTCGCCGGTGGCCTTGGCCTTCACGAAGCTGAACGCGGTGGCCAGCCGGCCGCCCGGGCTGTCCCAGTACTCCGCCGAGTCGCCCTCGACCTTGATCAGCACGACGTCGGGGTCCTCGGGGCCGTTCGGGAACCAGGCCTCGACGCCGCCGTTCCACAGCTCCTTCTTCTTGGCCAGGTCGTCCACCACGACGGCGTGACCGGTGAGCGACACCCAGGTGCCGCCGGAGCCGATGCCGACGTTCACCTGGGGCTGCGCGGCGATGTGCGCCACCGGGTGGGAGCCGCGCTCGGCGAAGAACCACAGGTCGCCGTCGAACTCGACCTCCTGCAGCGTCATCGGCCGGCTGGTCAGCTTGCCGCCGGGGGCGATGGTGGTGAGGAAGCCGAAGCGCTCCCCCTTGATCAGCTCGGCGACCTTGCGGGTGTCCTCGGTACTCATGCCGGGCTGGTGCCCACGGTGGTCCCGCCCGACACCCCTCAGCGCGCGTCGAGGTAGCGCCAGGCGCCGTCCTCCCGGACGAACCGGCTGATCTCGTGCTGGCTGCCGCGCTCGCCGCCGGCGACGTACCAGGCGCGGAACTCCACGGTCCCCTCGGTGGCGAGCAGCCCGCCGCCGGTGGTGGCGAGCACGTCCAGGCCGGTCCAGCGCACCTGCGGATCGAGCTCCACCGACGCCGGCCGGGTGGTGGAGTGCCAGCTGGTCAGCAGGTAGCCGGCGTCGCCGACGGCGAAGGCGCTGTACCGCGACCGCATGAGCTGCTCGGCGGAGGCCGCCGTCGCCTCGCCGGCGTGCAGGCGTCCGCAGCACTCGGCGTAGGGCAGGCCGGTGCCGCACGGGCAGCGTCGGGGAGCCATGGGGCCAGTCTGCCGTCGTGCGAGGCTGGGCCGGTGACCTCCCTCGGCGACGCCACCTGGTCGGAGCTGCCCGAGCGGCCGCTCCTCGTCGTCCCCCTGGGATCGGTGGAGCAGCACGGCCCGCACCTGCCGCTGGCGACCGACACCCGGACGGCGGAGACGGTGGCGCAGGCCGCGGTGCCCGGGATCGGTGGCGCGCTGCTCGCCCCGGCGATCCCCTACGGGGCGAGCGGGGAGCACGAGGGGTTCCCGGGCACGGTGTCGATCGGCACGGAGGCGCTGACGACCGTGCTCGTGGAGTACGGGCGATCGGCCTGCCGCTGGGCGGGGCGGCTGCTGGTCGTCAACGGCCACGGGGGCAACTACTCCGCCCTGCGGGCGGCGGTGCCGCTGCTCCGGGCCGAGGGGCGGGACGTGGCCTGGTGGCCGCTCGCCGTTGCCGGCGGCGACGCCCACGCCGGCCGCACGGAGACGTCGCTCATGTTGCACGTGGAACCTGCTGGGGTCCGCCGGGAACGGGCGGAGGCGGGGGAGACGGCGCCGCTGCGGGAGCTGCTGCCCCGGATGCGCGCCGAGGGCGTGCGGGCGGTCAGCCCGAACGGGGTGCTCGGGGACCCGGCGGGCGCGTCGGCGGGCGAGGGGGCGGAGCTGGTGGCGGACCTGGCCGGCCGGCTGGCTGCCGCCGTGGCGACCTGGCGCATCGACGACGCGGGGCGGCTCCGGGAGTGATCCCGGAACCGCCCCGCGCCGGAGGTGGTGGCCCGCTCAGTTCAGGGCGTCGGCGAACAGCGGCACGCTGTTCTCGATCGCGTACAGCAGGCCCGGTGCCGAGGCGCTGGAGAAGGCGTTGAGCAGCGTCAGGTCGTCGAGGACGACGGCGCGACCCTCCTGGGCGGCGGGCAGCGACTGCCACACCGGGCTGCCGGTGAACGCCGAGGCCTCGACGAAGATCGGGAAGACCACGGTCAGCTGGGCGTCGAGCAGATTGAGCTGCTCCTCGCCGATGGGCACGAAGAAGTTCTCGGTCGCCAGCGCCTCGATCTCGGCCTTGTTCTCGAAGCCGAGCTGCTCCATGAACTGCACCCGCGAGTCGCCGGTGAGGTAGACGTTCCAGCCCTCGGCGGAGTAGGCGCCGACGGCGACCTCGGTGCCCTGGAACTCGGGGTGCTCCTCCCGGGCCTGCTCGAAGGCCGCCTCGACCTCGGCCGCGAGCTCGTCGGCCTCCTCGCTCCTGCCGAGCGCCTCGCCGATCATCTCCAGCTGCTGCTGCCAGGTCGTCTGGTACGGCCCGACGCCCTCGGGCTGACCGATCGTCGGGGCGATCTCGTTCAGCAGGTCGTAGCGCTCCTGGTCGCCGGACGAGCGGGTGTCGAGGATGAGGTCGGGCTGCAGCGCCGCGATCTGCTCGTAGCTCGGCTCGAGCGTGCCGATGATCACGGGGGGCTCGGCGTAGCCCTGCTCGACCCAGTCGCCGAGGCCGTCCTCGCCGCCGACCGCCAGCCAGTCGCTGGCGCCCACCGGCTCCACACCGAGCGCGAGGGCGGTCTCGGCGTCGGACCAGCCGAGCGCCACCACCCGCTCGGGCTCCTCCTCGACCGTGACCTCGCCGAAGGCGGTCTCCACCGTCACCGGGAACGCCGACGACGAGTTCCCGGTCGTGCTCCCGGCCGCCCCGCCGTCGGAGGTGGCGGGCTCGTCGCCGGAACCGCAGCCGGTGACGACGAAAGCGGTGGCCGCGAGCGCGGCAGCACCCCGGAGGGCGGAAGGAAAAGGCATGACACAACTCCTTGGCGGATCAGGTAAGGGTGACCTAAGCACACGAACCTGGGAGCGGGGTGGCCGGGACCGGATCGTTACTGTCGCGGGACCCGTACGGCGGGAGCCGAGGGCACCGACGCGCGAGGAGGGCCGGGCATGAGCGGGGCGATCGAGGGCCGCGAGGGCTGGCTGGTCGTGATCGACCTGCAGCACGTCTTCGGCGAGCAGGACTCGCCGTGGACCGCGCCGCGGTTCGAGGAGATCCGCCCGCGCGTCCGCCGGCTGGTCGAGGCGTTCGGCGAGCGGGTGGTCTGGACCCGGTTCGTGGCGCCCGCGGAGCCGGTGGGGGCGTGGAAGGAGTACTACGCGCAGTACGACTTCGCGCTGCAGCCCCCCGACGCGCGGTGCTACCAGCTCGTCGAGGACCCGGGCGGCGCCCCGGTCGTGGACGCCACCACGTTCGGCAAGTGGGGGCCGCGGCTGGCCGAGGTGGTCGGCGAGGGGCCGCTCACCGTCGCCGGGGTGGCCACCGACTGCTGCGTCATCTCCACCGTGCTCCCGGCGGCCGACGCGGGGGTGCACGTCCGCGTGGTCACCGACGCGTGCGCCGGGGCGGGCGACCAGCAGCACGAGCGGGCCCTGCAGGTGATGGCCGGCTACGCCCCCCTGGTCTCCTTCGCCACGACGGACGAGGTCCTGGCGCAGGGATGATCCCCGCCCCGCCGGAGCGCCGGCTGCCCGACGGGTTCGCCGTGCGGCTCGACCCGCGCACCCGCCGGCGCGACGGCGGCGCGACCCTGCTCGGGGGTTCCCCGCTGCGGCTGATCCGGCTGTCCCCGCGCGCGGCGGGGCTGCTGGCCGCCGACCGCCTGGTGGTCGGCGACGCGACCGGTGCCGCCCTGGCCGCGCGGCTCCTCGACGCCGGCCTCGCCCACCCGGAGCCGCCGCCGGACGCCGGCGGGGCGGACGTGACCGTCGTCGTCCCGGTGAAGGACCGACCGGCCGGGCTTGGCCGGCTGCTCGCCGCGCTGCGCGCCGATCCGCGGACGGCGGCTGTGCCCGTGGTCGTCGTCGACGACGGCTCGGCGGTGCCGGTCACCGCTCCCGACGGCGTCCGCGTCCTCCGGTACGAGGTGTCCCGGGGCCCGGCGGCTGCCCGCAACGCCGGCCTGGCCGCGGCAGGCACCGAGCTGGTCGCGTTCCTCGACTCCGACTGCGTCCCCCTCCCGGGCTGGCTGGGCCGGCTGCGGCCGCACCTGGCCGATCCCCGGCTGGCCGTGGTGGCCCCCCGGATCGTGCCGCTGGCGGGCGCGGCACGCGGGTGGACGAGCCCCTACGAGGACGTCGCCGGCGCGCTGGACATGGGCCCGGAGCCGGCGGCGGTGCGGCCGCTGTCGGCGGTGTCCTACCTGCCGAGCGCGGCGCTGCTGGTGCGCCGGTCGGCCCTGGGCCCGGGCTTCGACGAGGCGATGCGGGTCGCCGAGGACGTCGACCTGGTCTGGCGGCTGACCGCGGCGGGCTGGCGGGTGCGGTACGTACCGGCGGCCGAGGTCGCGCACGAGCACCCGGCGCGCACCGCAGACTGGCTGCGGCGGCGCGCCTTCTACGGCACCGGCGCCGCCCTGCTGGCCGCGCGGCACGGGTCGGCGGTGTCGCCCCTGGTGATCGCGCCGGAGACGGCGCTCACCTGGGCGCTGCTGCTCGCCGGTGGTCGGTGGGGGCGGGCGGCCGGGGTCGCCGTGCTGGGGGTCACCGCGGCCCGGCTCGCGCGCCGGCTGGCCCGGCCGGGGGAGGCCGCCCCGGCCGTGCTCGCCACCGGCCTCGTGGTGCGCGGCCTCGCCGCGTCGGGCCGGGCGCTGACCCGCGCGGCCACCCGGCACCACTGGCCGGTGGCCGCCGCCGGGGCGATCGCCTCCCGGCGCGTGCGCAGGGCCGTGCTGGCGGCGGCGCTCGCCGACGGGCTGCTGGCCTGGGCGCCGCACCGGGGCCGGGTCGGACCGGTTCGTCACCTCCTGGCCCGGCGGCTCGACGACCTCGCCTACGGGGCGGGCCTGTGGGCCGGGGCCGTGCGGGCCCGCGACGTCCGGCCCCTGCTGCCGACGCGCCCACCCCGCTGACGACCCGCCCGGCCGCGGAATGCACGGCGGGCCTCGCGCCTTGCACGGCGTCGTACTGCGGTTCGACCAGCGTGGGTCCCGCTCAGCACCGATCGACGGGAAACCCGTGACCACTACCCAGGACCGCCCCCAGCCGCAGGCGACCCCCGATGCGCCCGCGCGACCGGGCGCCGCCCGCACCGCGCTGACGCTCGGCGCCTTCGTCGCCCTCGGCCCGCTGACCATCGACATGTACCTGCCGGCGCTGCCCAGCATCACCAGTGACCTGCTCACCACCTCGGCGACCGTGCAGCTGACCCTCACCGGCACGCTGATCGGCCTGGCGCTCGGTCAGCTGGTGCTCGGCCCGCTGTCGGACGCGTACGGCCGCCGCGGGCCGCTGCTGGCCGGCACCGCGCTGCACGTCGTCGCCTCGCTGCTCGTGCTCGTCGCGCCGACCATCGCCGTCCTCGGCGCGCTGCGGGTGCTGCAGGGCGTGGGCGCCGCCTCCGGCGCGGTCATCGCCCTCGCCGTGGTGCGCGACCTCTACGACGGCCGCGCCGCGGCGACGATGCTCTCCCGGCTGTTCCTGGTGCTCGGCGCCGCGCCGGTGCTGGCGCCCACCATCGGCGGGGAGATCCTGCGCTTCACCACCTGGCGCGGGGTGTTCGGCGTGCTGGCGGCTTACGGCCTGCTGCTGCTGGTCGTCGGGTGGGCGACGCTGCGGGAGACCCTGCCGCCCGCGCGGCGGAGCAGCGCCGGGGTGCTCGGGACGCTGCGGGTCTACCGCGGCCTGCTGCGCGACCGCGTCTACGTCGGGCTGGTGCTGGTCGCCGGCCTCACGATGGCCGGGCTGTTCAGCTACGTCTCCGGCTCCGCGTTCGTCTACCAGGACCAGTTCGGGCTCGACGAGCAGCAGTTCGGGCTGCTGTTCGGCGCCGGCGCGTTCTGGCTGATCGCCGCCACCCAGCTCAACCCGCTGCTGCTGCGCCGCTGGTCGCCGCAGACGCTCCTCGTGGCCGGCACCGTGGCCGGCGCGCTCGCCGGCGCCGCGCTGGTCGGGCTGGCCGGCACGGGGACCGGTGGCCTGGTCGCCGTCACCGGGGCGCTGTGGGCGGTGCTGTTCGCGTGCGGGCTCGCGCTGCCCAACGCCCCGGCGCTGGCGCTGTCCCGGCACGGCGAGGCGGCCGGGAGCGCGGCGGCCCTGCTGGGCGCCATCCAGTTCGGCGTCGGCGCGGCGGTCTCCCCGGTCGTCGGCCTCCTGGGCAACGACGCGGTGGCGATCGGCCTCGTCGTCGTCACGGCGCTGGTCCTGGCGATCGTCGTGCTGGCCGCCGTCGTCCGGCCGTGGCAGCTGCCGGCCGGGGATGCGGCGGCGGCCCCGGCGCACTGACCCGCGCCGGCCGCTCTGGTGGAAACCGCCGGCAGCGGCCACGATGACCGGGAGATGAGCGACTCCCCGTGGCGCGGCCGGTGACCACCGCCGTCAACCCGTGGCTGGCGCTGCCCGACGGGTCG
Source organism: Blastococcus sp. SYSU DS0828 (assembly GCF_054050975.1). Classification (NCBI taxonomy): domain Bacteria; kingdom Bacillati; phylum Actinomycetota; class Actinomycetes; order Geodermatophilales; family Geodermatophilaceae; genus Blastococcus; species Blastococcus sp. SYSU DS0828. The sequence goes on from NZ_JBJHAK010000011.1 coordinate 105,832, forward strand.
CCGTCGGCCGCCCGCACGCGCCGGTTGCGCGCGGCGCACGAACGCCTGGTCACCGCCGGTGCGCTGCCCGTCGACGACGCCGTCCGCCCGGTCGTCCGCGACTCGTGGCGGCGCTCCCTCGGCAGCGGCGTGGACCCCGACGGCGGGCTGCCCCCCGTGGAGCTGCTGGACGCCGACCTGCTCGCCTACCGGGCGGCCCACCCGCTGGCGCCGGTGCTGCCGGTGATCCGCCGGCTGCTGGTGCAGGACGCCGAGGCCGACCGGATGATCGTGGCGGTCACCGACGCCGCGGGGCGGATGCTCTGGGTGGAGGGCGACCACCGGCTGCGGGCGCAGGCCGAGGGCGTGAACTTCGTGGCGGGCGCCCGCTGGTCGGAGGAGGTGGCCGGCACGAACGCGCCCGGGACGGCGCTGGCTGTCGACTCCGCCGTGCAGATCTACGGCAGCGAGCACTTCCGGCGCTCGGTGCAGCCCTGGAGCTGCTCGGCCGCGCCGGTGCACGACCCGGCAACCGGTGCGCTGCTCGGCGTCATCGACGTCACCGGCGGCGACCACGTGGCCAGCCCGCACGTGCTCACCCTCGTCCGCGCGACGGTGGCCGCCGTCGAGTCGGAGCTGCGCTGGCTGAACCGGGAGCGGTTCGCCGCCGGCCCGGCCACCGGGGCGCCCGCACCGGCGGCGGCGCGCCTGGAGGTGCTCGGCCGGGAGCGGGCCCGGCTGCTGCTGCCCGGCGGACCGCTGGAGCTGTCTGTCCGCCACTCGGAGCTGCTGTTCCTGCTGGCCGAGGCGGCCGCCTCGGGGCAGGGCCGGGACGCCGCCCAGCTCGCCGACGAGGTGCACGCCGGATCCGCGGCGACCGTCACGGTGCGGGCGGAGCTGTCGCGGCTGCGCCGCCTGGTGGGCAGCGAGCTGCTCGCGTCCCGCCCCTACCGCCTGGTCGGCCGGCTGCACACCGACGTGGAGCAGGTGCGCCGGCTCGTCGCGCGCGGGGAGGTCGGTGCCGCGCTGGAGCACTACGCGGGGCCGGTGCTGCCCGGCTCCCAGGCGCCGGGGGTGCGGCAGGCCCGCGACCGACTGCTGGCGGTGCTCCGCCGGGCGGTGCTCACCGGGCGCCGCCCCGACCAGCTGCTGCGCCTCGCCCAGCTGCCCGAGGTGCGGGAGGACGCCGGGGTCTGGCAGGCGCTGTGCGAGGTCCTCCCGGCGGGCTCGCCCCGCCGGGCGGCGGTGACGGCGCACCTGCACCGCCTGCGGCTGGCCGGTCGCACGCGCTGACCCGCCCGGCGCGGGAATGCTGAGGGCTGCTCACGACTTCGCAGCTGGCGTGACCGCAGCGCCCTTCGTCGACCGACCACCCCTGAGCCCCGTCCGGGTCGTCGTGGCCATCGTGGCGCTGGCGCTCGGCGGGTTCGCGATCGGCACCACCGAGTTCGTGACCATGGGCCTGCTGCCCGACATCGCCGAGGGCGTGGGCGTCGACATCCCCTCGGCCGGCCACGTCATCTCCGCCTACGCCCTCGGCGTCGTGGTCGGCGCCCCGGTGATCGCGGCGATGAGCGCCCGCCTGCCCCGGCGCGCGCTGCTGGTCGGCCTGATGGTTGCCCTGCTGGTCGGCAACGTGCTCACCGCCCTGGCGCCGGGCTACCCGACGCTGCTGGGCGCCCGGTTCCTCGCCGGCCTGCCGCACGGCGCCTACTTCGGCGTGGCCTCGCTGGTCGCCGCGTCGCTGGTCGCGCCGCGGCTCCGCGGCCGCGCGGTCAGCTCGGTGATGCTCGGCCTGGCCGTCGCGCTGGTCGCCGGCGTCCCGGCCGCGACCTGGTTGGGGCAGGCGGCCGGCTGGCGGGCGTCGTACTGGCTGGTGGTCGTCCTGGCCGCGGCCACGGTGGCGGCCGTGCTCGTCGTCGTCCCACCGTCACCGGGGCGGCCCGACGCGACGGTGCGGGGCGAGCTGGGCGCGCTGCGCCGGCCGCAGGTGCTGCTGACCCTGGGGGTCGGCGTCGTCGGCTTCGGCGGCATGTTCGCGCTCTACAGCTACATCGCCCCGGTCGTCACCGACGTCGCGGGCCTCTCCCGGGGCACCCTGCCCGTGGTCCTGCTGGTGTACGGGATCGGCGGGATCATCGGGACGGCGCTGGCCGGGCGGCTGGGCGACTGGTCGCTCTTCCGCTCGCTCGTCGGCGCCCTGGTGGCCCTGATGGTGCTGCTCGCCGTGGTCGCCGTAGTCGCGTCCTGGGTGCCCGGCCTGGTGGCCGGTGTCTTCCTGGTCTCGGTCAGCGGCTCGACCCTGGCGATCCTGCTGCAGTTGCGGTTGATGGAGACCGCGGGGGAGGCGCAGATGCTCGGGGCCGCCCTCAACCACTCGGCCCTGAACATGGCCAACGCCCTCGGCGCCTGGGCCGGCGGGCTCGTCATCGCCGCGGGCCTCGGCTACCGGGCGCCCAGCGCCGTCGGCGCCGGGCTGGCGGCCGCCGGGCTGATCCCGCTCGCGATCTCCGCCGTCCTCCGCCGCCGTGAGCGGGCGGGCCGGGACGCGCCGGGCGCGGGGGCCCGTTCCGCGGAGGCCTACGCCTCCGCGCCCTGGGACTCGTCGGTCCGCGGGGACAGCAGTGCCCCGAGCGCGGTCTCGATCCGCCGGCCGTAGCGGTTCGCGTACCGGATCCCCGGCCTCCCGGGGCCCTCGTCCAGGCGGGCGGGGAGCCCGTCGGCGACCAGCCGGTCGACCACCGCGGCGGTCAGCGCCGGGTCGTCGGTGAACGAGAACCCGGTCTCCATGGCCCGCCACTTGCGGCGGTCGAGCACCACGAGCGCGGTCACCACCGCCGCGGCCCCCGCACCGGCCCGGGCCGGTAGCGGCCACCCCGTCGGCCGCAGCACCGGCACGGACGCCGCCGCAGCGGCGGAGCAGGCCCCGAGGAGGGCGCCCCAGCCCACCGCGTCGAGCCGCGCCGTCCGCAGGAACGACCGCCGTCGGCGACGGGCGAACCAGGGCTGCGGCCGGAGCGGCACCACGGATCCCACGGGTCACCGCTCCCGGGAGCGCGCGGTCACCGGCATCATCGGCCGAGACTAGGTAGACCCGGGTCCCGGCACCACGCCTGCCGCCCCCTTTCTGCTCCGGACGGCCGTGCCGCGCGCGGTGAGCTGCAACGGGGACGCAACGTTGTCCCGCCGGCGGTGCCGCGGCCGTCCACCACCGGAGCGCCCGGAAATCCTGGTCTTTCCGGGGGACTCCGTCTCCCACCGGCGGATCCGGGCAGGCCCGCGTGCAGTTAAGCGTGGCCAAAGTCACTCCTTTCGGGTCAGACTCCGCGGCAGGTCCACGGTCGACCGTGGGCGCGGTCTGCAACGAGGGACCCCTGCAACGAGGCGGAGGACTGATGACCCGGATCAGCGTGCGGGTGGACGGGACGTCCTACCAGGACGACGTCGAACCCCGGACACTGCTCGTGCACTACCTGCGGGAGCAGCTCGGCAAGGTCGGGACCGTGGTCGGTTGCGACACCAGCAACTGCGGTGCCTGCACCGTCCACCTGGACGGCGAGGCCGTGAAGAGCTGCACCGTGCTGGCGGTCCAGGCCGACGGTGCCGAGGTGACCACCATCGAGGGCGTCGCCCGCGACGGCGAGCTGCACCCGGTGCAGAAGGCCTTCCACGAGCTGCACGGGCTCCAGTGCGGCTACTGCACCCCCGGGATGATCATGGCCTCGATCGACCTGCTCCAGGACAACCCCGACCCGAGCGAGGACGAGGTGCGGGAGGGCATCGAGGGCAACCTCTGCCGCTGCACCGGCTACCAGAACATCGTCCGCGCCGTGCAGCAGGCCGCCGGTGAGCTGCGTGGCACCGGCAGCGGCTCCGTCTCGCCCGCGGCGGTCGACACCGCCGCCGCGCCGCACGTGGTGGGGCAGGCATGACCGCCGTGGAGGAGCGCACCGGCGCCCCGTCCCCCGAGATCGGCAAGGCGCGCCGCCGCAAGGAGGACGCCCGGCTGATCACCGGCGAGACCACCTGGACCGACAACATGGTGCTGCCGGGGATGCTGCACCTCGCGGTCGTGCGCTCACCCGTAGCGCACGCGCGGATCACGAACGTCGACGTCAGCGCCGTCCGGGAGGCGCCCGGCGTCATCGCCGTCTACACGGGTCAGGACCTCGCCGAGGAGCAGGGCTCGCTGCCCTGCGCCTGGCCGGTCACCCCGGACATGGTCAACCCCGGGCACCCGTCGATCGCCGTCGACCAGGTCAACCACGTCGGCGAGGCGGTCGCGGTGATCGTGGCGCGCAGCAAGACCGCGGCGCAGGACGCCGTCGAGCTCGCCGACATCGACTACGAGCCGCTGCCGGTGGTGCTGGACATGGAGGAGGCGGTGAAGGACGGCGCGGACCTGGTCCACGACCACCTGGAGTCCAACACCAGCTACCACTTCGTCTTCGACGCCGGCGAGATGGGCACCGGCGCGGACACCGAGCAGGCGTTCGCCGACGCCGACGTCGTCGTCAGCCGGCGGCTGATCCAGCAGCGGCTGATCCCGGCGTTCATGGAGCCGCGCTCGGTCGTCGTCCAGCCGCAGGGCGACAACTACACGATGTGGTCGGCCACCCAGATCCCGCACATCCTGCGGGTCATGGCGGCGATGGTCACCGGCATCCCCGAGCACAAGCTGCGGGTGGTCGCCCCCGACGTCGGCGGCGGGTTCGGCGGGAAGCTGCAGGTCAACCCGGAGGAGATCCTCTGCCTGCTGATCGCCCGGCGCCTGGGCAAGCCGGTCAAGTGGACCGAGACCCGCAGCGAGTCGCTGATGACGGCGCACCACGGGCGCGACCAGATCCAGTACGTCGACGTCGCCGCCGACCGCGAGGGCAACCTCAAGGGCCTGCGCGTGCGGCTGCTCGCCGACATGGGCGCCTACCTGCGGCTGATCACTCCCGGTGTTCCGGCCCTGGGCGCCTTCATGTTCCCGGGCATCTACAAGTTCCCGGCCTACCGGTTCGAGTGCGACGGGGTGTTCACCAACAAGGTGCCCACCGACGCCTACCGCGGCGCCGGTCGCCCGGAGGCCACGTTCGCGATCGAGCGGATCATGGACGAGCTCGCCGTCGAGCTCGGCATGGACCCCCTCGAGCTGCGCCGCAAGAACTGGATCAAGGCCGAGGAGTTCCCGTTCACCACGGTGGCCGGGCTGGCGTACGACAGCGGTGACTACGACACCGCGACGCAACAGGCGCTGGAGCTGCTCGGGTACGACGAGCTGCGCGCCGAGCAGCAGCGGCGGCGGGAGTCGAACGACCCGGTGCAGCTGGGCATCGGCATCTCCACCTTCACCGAGATGTGCGGGCTGGCCCCCTCCCGGGTGCTCGGCTCGCTCTCCTTCGGCGCCGGCGGCTGGGAGCACGCGGCGATCCGCATGCTGCCCACCGGCAAGGTCGAGGTCGTCACCGGCTCGACGCCGCACGGCCAGGGCCACGAGACGGCGTGGAGCCAGCTGGTCGCCGACTCCCTCGGCGTGCCGTTCGAGGACGTCGAGGTGCTGCACGGGGACACTGCGATCGCCTCCCGCGGCCTGGACACCTACGGCTCCCGGTCGCTGGTGGTCGGCGGCTCGGCGGTGGTCAAGGCGGCGGACAAGGTGATCGCCAAGGCCCGCAAGATCGCCGCGCACCTCCTGGAGGCCAGCGAGGACGACCTCGACTTCGAGGGCGGGAAGTTCTCCGTGCGGGGGACGCCGGGCACCGGGCTCGGCATCCAGGAGATCGCGCTGGCGATCTTCGCTGCGCACGACTACCCGGAGGGGATCGAGCCCTCGATCGACGCCGAGGCGACGTTCGACCCGGAGAACTTCTCCTTCCCCCACGGCACGCACCTGTGCGCCATGGAGGTCGACACCGAGACCGGGTTCGTGAGGATCCGCAAGTACGCCTGCGTCGACGACGTCGGCACGATCGTGAACCCGCTGATCGTCGAGGGGCAGGTGCACGGCGGGCTGGCGCAGGGGATCGCCCAGGCGCTGTACGAGGAGGCCGTCTACGACGCCGACGGCAACCTCACCACCGGCACCTTCGTCGACTACCTGGTGCCCGCGGCATCGGACCTGCCGCACTTCGACACCGGCAACACGGTGCACACAGCGCCGGGCAACCCGATCGGCGCCAAGGGCGTGGGGGAGGCCGGCTGCATCGCCTCGACGCCCGCGGTGGTCAACGCCGCGTTGGACGCCGTCCGGCACCTGGGCGTGCAGGACATCCGGATGCCGCTGACCCCCGAACGGGTCTGGCGGGCCATCCACGCCGGAGGCGACGGCGGCGACCGGGCATCGGCCCGGACGAACGCGCAGGCCGTCGACTCCACCGACGCCCCGTCCACCTCCGGAGGTGCCCAGTGATCCCCGCGCCGTTCGAGTACGCGCGTCCGACCAGCGTCGACGAGGCGCTGGAGGCCATCGCCTCCGGCGGGGAGGACGTGAAGATCCTCGCCGGCGGGCAGTCGCTGATCCCGGTCATGCGGCTGCGGCTGGCCGCGCCGGAGACCGTCGTCGACCTGGGGCGGGTCGCCGAGCTGCGGGGGGTGCGGGACGACGGCGACGCGATCGTCATCGGCGCGATGACCACCCACTCCGACGTCCTCGCCGACCCGCTGATCGCGCAGCACGTCCCGCTGATCGCCGAGGCCACCGGCACGGTGGCCGACCGGCAGGTGCGCCACCGGGGCACCTTCGGCGGGGCCCTCGTGCACGCCGACCCGGCCGGGGACCTGCCGTCCGTGGCGCTGGCGCTCGACGCCGAGTTCGTGATCGCCGGGCCCGGGGGGCGCCGGACCGTCGGTGCCGCCGACTTCTTCGTCGACTACCTCACCACCGCCGTCGAGGAGGGCGAGCTCCTGGTGGAGGTGCGGGTGCCGAAGCTCGCCGGCCAGTGGGGCATGCGGTACGAGAAGTTCAACCGCGTGGCGCAGGCATGGTCGATCGTCGCGGTGGCCGCCGCGGTGCGCCGCGAGGACGGGCACATCGCCGAGGCGCGGATCGGGCTGACCAACATGGGCCCGACGCCGCTGCGGGCCGGCGCGGTGGAGGCCGCGCTGTCCGGGGCCGAGGCGACGCCCGAGGCGATCGCCGCGGCGTCCGCCCGCGCCGCCGAGGGGACCGAGCCGAGCAGCGACCTCAACGCGCAGGCGGACTACCGGCAGCACCTGGCGACCGTCCTCACGCGCCGGGCGGTGACGGCCGCCGCGGGGCTGTAGCTTGTCGAAGGACCCCCTTGCCCCCCAGCACTCGCAGGCTCGCGCCGGGTCCCTGCAAGGGGGCCGTGCCAGTCCGTCACCCGGAGGTTGACCCGTGCAGCTGGAGAACTCGTTCACCGTCCCGGTGCCCGTCGACGAGGCCTGGCGGGTGCTGCTCGACATCGAGCGGATCGCCCCGTGCATGCCCGGCGCGGCGCTGGACTCCGTCGACGGTGACGACTTCACCGGGCGGGTGAAGGTCAAGCTCGGGCCGATCAACCTGACCTACCAGGGGAAGGCGTCGTTCATCGAGAAGGACGAGGCCGCGCACCGGGCGGTCATCGACGCCCGGGGCAAGGACCAGCGGGGCAACGGGACGGCGGCGGCGGTGGTCACCGCCAACCTCCGCGCGGAGGGCTCGGTCACGCGGGTCGACGTGCTCACCGACCTGAACATCACCGGGCGTCCGGCCCAGTTCGGGCGCGGCGTGATGACCGACGTCGGCAACAAGCTGCTGGGGCAGTTCGCCGACAAGCTCGCCGCCCAGCTCGGTGAGGGCGACGCGCAGGGCGACGCCGACCGCGCGGCCGCGTCGGCGGAGGCCGGCCCGGCGGCGGATGCCGGCCCGGCGGCGAAGGCGGCGGCGACGGCCACCGGCGTGGTCGAGGAGGTGGCCGCTTCGGCGGAACAGGCCGCCGGCGAGGGGACGGCGGCCAAGAAGGCCGCCGCCGCCACCAAGAAGGCGGCCGCGTCGGCGACCGACAAGGTCAGCGCCGCGGCCGAGGAGCCCCCGGCGAAGAAGGCGGCCCCGGCCAAGAAGGCCGCCGCGAAGGCGGCGCCCGCCAAGGCCGCGCCGGCGAAGAAGGCGGCCGCGGGCAAGGAGACGGCGACCACGGAGACCCCGGCGAAGGAGACCGCGGCCAAGGTGACCGCCGAGAAGGCCGCCGACACCGCGCCGGCGGGCAAGGCGCCCAGCGGGCCGCCCACCGGCAACACCGCTCCGCCCGGGCGCCCGGCCACGGGTGCGCCGCTACGGAGCGTGCCTGACGCCGCCCCGGCGGAGCGACCGCGTCCGGCGTCGACCGAGCCGGAGCCGATCGACCTGCTGGAGGTGGCCGGAGGGGCCGCGTTGTCCCGCTACGCCGCCCCGGCTGCCGGGGTCGCCGCGCTGGTGCTGGTCGTCGCCCTCGTCGTACGGCGCCGCCGTCGTCGCTGAGGCCGTCGGACCGGTCCGTCACGTTCCGGGTTCCGGGTCCGGGGCATGACCTCCGGGCGGCGGCGCCGCGTCGGTCGATCCCTCGGTGCGGCACGACCGAGCCGCTGCCCCGGTTCCGCTCAGCCCTGCCTCGGCGCCTGGACGGGCAGCCGTGATTTGGTCGCCGGGCTCTCGCCTGCGGAAACTGTCGTACCCCCGTCCTAACCTGCGGGTATGTCGGTGGTCGGGTTCGCGGTCGGGGTGACCGTGATGCCGGTGAGCTCGCCGTCGGAGTGGGAGCTGGCCGACCCTGATCCGTTGCCGCGGTTGGGTGAACCGTTGAGCGCGTGGTTGCCGGCCCGGCGGGGTGCGGCGGAGGCGGCGGAGCTGCTGGGTCAGATCGTGGCCGCGGAGGCGCAGTTGGCGGCGTTGCGGGTGGAGCTGGTGATGGATCTGGCCGCGGCGCGCCCGGCTCCGGCCGATCCGTTGCCCGGCGGCGAGCGCGCCGGCACCGTGGGGCCGCCAGAGGTCAGTGAGTTCGTGCCCGATGAGCTGGCTGCGGTGCAGAACTGCAGCCGGACGGCGGCGGTGACGCAGCTGGAGCACGCCGAGGTGCTCACCACGCTGCTGCCCGCGACGTACACACGGCTGCGGCTGGGGCGGTTGGACTGGCCCCGTGCCCGGGCGATGGCCGCGGAGGTCGCTGCGACCGGGCGGGACACCGACCCGGGCGTGATCGCCGCCGTGGAGGCCGCTGTCCTGCCCACCGCCACCGAGTTGGGGGTGGGGAAGCTGCGGGAGGCGGTGCGCGCCGAGCTGATCGCCCGCGACGCCGCCGCGGCCGACCGGCGCCGACGGGCCCGTCGGCGGGCAGCGGATGTGACGGTGCGCCCGGTCGGGGACGGGATGAGCGAGCTGCGCGCCCTGCTGCCCCACCCCGAGGCCCGCGCCTGCCGCCAGGCGGTCGATGCCCATGCCCGGGCGGCGAAGGACGCCGGTGATGCCCGGCCGATCGGCATGCTGCGCACCGGAGCCCTCATCGATCTGCTGCTGCGCCCCTGGCAGCAGCAGCCATCGGTGACCGCACATCTCACGGTGGTGGCCCCGCTGTCCGCGCTCACCCCGGCGGGTTTCCTCGCCTCTAATGCATCACTGCCGGCCGCGTTCACCGACACAGCGCGGGAAGCGGCCGCAGGCGGCCCGCCCGCGCCGGTGGGGGAGGTGGACGGGGAGCCGATCACCGCCGCCCACCTGCGCGAACTACTCGCCGCCCTGGATGCCGCAGGCGTGCAGGCCCCACCCGGCGGCAGCCTGCAGATCGCGCTCACCGACGCCACCGGAAGACTGCGGGCGGTCACCGGCCGCGCCGAGCTGGAGAAGCTGGCCACCCGCGGCTGCCCCGACCACCCCGACCACCCCGACCAGGCGTGCGGCTGCCCGCTGCTCGGCCCACCGGGTCCGGTGGACCGCTACCGGCCCTCGGCCGCCCAGCAACGCTTCCTCGCAACGCGGGATCGCACCTGCCGGCACCCCGGCTGCACCGTGCCCGCCGGCTGGGCCGACCTCGACCACGTCATCCCGCACGCCGACGGCGGCGCCACCGCCTGCGAGAACCTGTGCTGCCTGTGCCGCCACCACCACCGGCTCAAGACCTTCGCCCCCGGCTGGACCCACACGCTCAGCGACGACGGCGTCCTCACCGTCATCACCCCCACCGGGGTCAGCCGCACCAGCCGACCACCCGGCTATCGCGTCCTCACCGCACCACCGCAACCACCACCGCCACCACCGGCGGAGGACCCACCACCGTTCTGACCCCGAGCGGTCAGCCCGGGAGCACCTCGGCGAGCCAGGAGGCGGCGGCCGCGCCGACGAGGTCCGGGTTCTTCTTCAGCGAGTGGTCACCGGGGACGGCGTACACCGATGCGCTGCCCCGGCCGGTCAGCACCGCGGCCACCTCGGCCGGCGAACCGAACGCGTCCCGCTCGCCCTGCACCACGACGACCGGGACGGTCACGCCCGCGAGCTCGTCCGCCCGGCTCTTCTCCGGCCGGCCCGGCGGATGGAGCGGGAACGCCAGCGCGAGCACGCCGTCGGCGCCGACCTGTCCCGCGGTGCGGCAGGCCACCCGCGCCCCGGCGCTGCGCCCCCCGACCACGAGCGCACCGGTCAGGTGCCCCGACCCCGAGAGGTGCGCCAGCACCGCCCACCAGCCCTCGTCCAGGCGGGCCGGCGCCGGGGCGATCTTCTTCCCCGCCACGCGCCACGGTTGCTCGATGCGCAGCACCCGCCACCCGCCCTCGGCGGCGTCGCGGGCGACCGCCTGCAGGTCGGCCGAGTCGGCCCCACCCCCGGCCCCGTGCCCGAGCAGCAGCGTCCCGCGGGCTCCGCCGTCGGTCAGGTGGGCGCGGGCCGGGCCGTGCGGCGTCCCGATGTCGAAGGCGGTCACCGCGGCGGGAGGGCCAGCAGCGCGTCCACCGCGCCGGGGAGGTCAGGGGCGGCGACGTCGGGCTCGCCGTACACCGCGGGGAACACCCGCTCGCTCCGGGGGAACCACGCGCCGGTGAGCCCCGCCCGCTGCGCGCCCAGCACGTCCCAGCCGTGCGCGGCGACGAGCGCCATCCGCTCCGGCGCCACGTCGCAGACGCCGGCCGCCCACAGGTACACCTCCCGTGACGGCTTCCAGGCGCGGATGGTCTCGCTCGTCATGCTGCGCTCCACCAGCGGCGTGATCCCGCCCCGCTCCAGCCCCGCCTCGGCCACGCCGGGCGAGCCGTGGGACAGCGTGACGACCCGGACCCCGGCCTCGGCCAGCCGGCGCAGCGCGGGCTCGACGTCGGGGTGCGGCGCGAGCTCCCCGAAGGCGTCGGCCACGGTCGCGCGCTGGTCGGCCGACAGACCGCTCTCCTGGGCCAGCGCGGCGTCGAAGGCGTCCCGGAACCGGCACCACGAACCGACGGCGGCCGCCGCGAAGCCGGTGAGCAGCGTGCGGGCGAACACGGTGCCCAGCAGCGCCTCGGGCTCCCCTGACTCGACCAGGGTGGCACGGACGGGCGCGAGGTCCAGCAGGGTCTCGTTGACGTCGAAGGCGACGACCTCGGGGCGATGCCGGATCACGATGTCGGGTCCCAGTCCTCGTCCAGGTGCTTCCCGGCCTGCGGGGGCCGGCGCATCCTCCCGGTGGCCTTCTTGTAGACGAACCAGGAGACGCCCAGCACCACGGCGGCCACGACCACGTAGTCCAGGTACCGCAGGTTCTCGTAGATGAAGTCGCCGGCCGCCACGCCCAGGGTGACCAGGACGGTGTTCCAGATCAGGCTCCCCGCCGCGGTGAACAGCAGGAACTGCCCCAGCGGCATCCGCACCACCCCGGCGGGCACCGAGATGAAGCTGCGCACGATCGGCACCATGCGGCCGAGGAAGACCGCGGCGCGGCCGTGCCGCTCGAACCAGGCGAAGGTCCGGTCGACGTCCTCGGTCTCCACCAGCGGCAGCCGGTCGAGGAAGGCGTGCGACCGGCGTGGCCCGAGCGCTCGCCCGACGTAGTAGAAGAAGATCGCGCCCAGCAGCGAGCCCAGGGTGGCGAAGATGATCACCGGGACGATCGACATCCGGCCGTCGTTGATGAGCACGCCCGCCAGGCCGAGGACCGCCTCGCTCGGGATGGGCGGGACGACCGTCTCGAGGAGGATCGACAGCCCGACCCCGACCGGCCCGAGGGTCTCGACCAGGTCCAGCAGGAAGCCGGTGATGCCACCCTCGTCGGAGGCCGCAGCGGCGAGGAACGACATGGGCTCCACGGTATCGGCGCCCTCCGCCCGCCGCCGCGCCCCTGGGCCGGCGCGGAGCTAGGTTCGGGACCATGCGGCAGCGCTTCACCGCCCGGGCACTCGTCGTCGGCGACCGCGCCGGGTCGGTCGTCCCCGACGGCGTCCTGGACGTCGCGGACGGTGCGATCGCGTGGGTCGGGCCGGCCACCGAGGCGCCCCCGGTCGAGGACGCCGACGTCGTCGCGCTGCCCGGGGTGCTCACCCCCGGCCTGGTCAACGCCCACTCGCACGCGCCGATGGTGCTGTTCCGCGGGCAGGGCGAGGGGCTGCCGCTGGACCGCTGGCTGCGCGAGGTCATGTGGCCGCGCGAGAGCCGGCTCCCCCCGGAGGACGTCGAGGTCGCGATGACCGCGGCGTCGGCGGAGCTGCTCGGCAACGGCGTCACCACCAGCGTGGAGATGTACTTCCACCCCGAGCGGATCGCCGCCGCCGTCACCACCACCGGTGCCCGGGCGGTCGTCGCCACGCCGCTGCTGGCGCTCCCGGGCATGCCGCCGCTGGCCGAGCAGCTCGGCGCCGCCGTGGCCCTCGCCGCCGGCGCGCCCGGCGACGGGACGATCGAGTACGGCATCGGCCCGCACGCGGCCTACACCGTTCCGCTCCCCGTGCTCGCCGACGCCGCGCGGGCCGCCCGCGAGCATGACCTGCTGCTGCACCTGCACGTCGCCGAGACCGCCACCGAGGGCGCCGACCTGCTGGCCGCGCACGGGCTGTCGGTGCCCGCGCTGCTCGCCTCCTACGACGTGCTGGGCGGCCGGGTGCTCGCCGCGCACTGCGTGCACATGGACGACGGCGACCTCGAGCTCTGGCAGGAGTACGACGTCGCCGTCGCCCACTGCCCGGCCAGCAACGCCAAGCTCGCCAGCGGCGTCGCACCGGTGCGCCCGATGCTCGACCGCGGCATCCGGGTGGGGCTGGGCACCGACGGCCCCGCGTCCAACGACTCCCTGGACCTCTTCGCCGACCTGCGGCTGGCCGCGGGGATGGCGCGGCTGCGTGAGCGGTCGGCGACGGCGCTGACGGCGGCCGAGGCGTTCTGGCTGGCGACCGGGGGAGCGGCCGACGCCCTCGGCCGCCCGGACCTGGGTCAGCTGGCCCCGGGCCGGCGGGCCGACCTGGTGCACGTCGACACCCGGGACCTGGTGTTCGAGCCGGTCGGCGACCCGGCCGACGTGCTGGCGCACCTGGTGTGGTCCGGCGCGGGGCGGCACGTCCGTGACGTGTGGGTGGGCGGCCGCCCCGTCGTGCGCGACGGCGTCTCGACCACGGTCGACGTCGCGGCGCTGCGTGCCGACGTCGCTGCCCGCGCCGCCCGGCTCGCGGCGGGCTGAGCTCAGCCCGCCGCGGCCTGCAGGTCGTCGCCGGTCCAGGTGTAGAGCCGGTCGCCGAGGACGACGGTCACCCAGCCCTCGCAGAGCTGCGCCTCGTCGCCCAGATCGGGCCAGTTCCCGCCGCCGTCGAAAGGCATGCCCACCTGGGGGAGCGCGGTGCAGTCCGCCGGCGGTCGAGCTCCCTCGTCCAGCGTCATCTCCGCCCGCACGCTGCCGGAGTCGTCGCCGGCGGCCTCGCCGGGTCGGACGACGGTGACGTCGTGCCCCACCGGGCGGGTCCAGCCCGGCACGTCCCCGCGCGGGGCGTCGTCGGCGTCGGCGTGGTCCGACGTCTCGGTGTGACCCTGCAGCTCCGCCAGCATCGCCCCGGGCCCGTCCACGCCCGCCGGCATGGTCACCACGATCCCTGCCACGGCCACCGCGCCGACCGCCACCACTCCGGCCACCGTCCCGAGCACTGCCTTCTTCGTGTCCATGGGGGAGCGTCGGTCCTCCCGCCGTCAGCGCGCGTCGGTCGCCGGGCTGATCCGCACCCTCCGCCCTCGGGCGGACGACACATTCCTCAACCGACCGGTTGACAAAGCTCGGAGGTGCGGCCTAGCGTCTTCGTCAACCGAGAGGTTGAGAAAGGATGTGACGTGGTGGCGGATCCGCTCTCCCGGGTGTTCTCGGCCCTGGCCGACCCCACCCGGCGGGACATCGTGGCGCGGCTCGCGGTCGGCGACGCCACGGTGGGCGAGCTCGCCGCGCCCTACGACGTGACCGTCCAGGCCGTCTCCAAGCACCTGAAGGTGCTGGAGGACGCCGGCCTGGTGAGCCGGAGCCGGGAGGCGCAGCGCCGCCCGGTGCACCTCGAGGCCGAGGTCTTCGACCTCATGACGAAGTGGATCGAGCGCTACCGGCGCCAGGCCGAGGAGCGCTACCGCCGGCTGGACGACGTCCTGCGAACCATGCCGGACGCCCCAGCCCCGTCCCAGGAAGGAAGCCCCTCATGACCACGAGCACCCACCGCGAGACCCAGATCGCCGCCGATCCGGACGTCCCGCTCATCCGCATCACGCGGGAGTTCGACGCGCCGCGGGAGAAGGTCTTCCGCGCCCACACCGAGCCCGACCTGGTCGTCCAGTGGCTCGGCCCGCGGGGCCTCGAGATGACGATCGACCGCTACGACTGCCGGACGGGTGGTTCCTACCGCTACGTCCACAGCCAGGACGGCGAGGAGTACGCCTTCTACGGCAGCTTCCACGAGGTGCGCCCCGACGAGCTGATCGTGCAGACGTTCACGTACGAGGGCATGCCCGACGAGGTCGTCCTGGAGAGGCTGCGCCTGGAGGACCTCGGCGACGGCCGCACCCGGCTGACCACGACCTCGCTGTGCGACTCCTTCGCCGGCCGCGACGCGATGCTCGCGAGCGGCATGGAGGTCGGCGTGAACGAGGGCTACGAGAAGCTCGACGACCTGCTCGCCCGCAGCTGACCCGCACGCGGCGGGACGGTCAGGCGCGCAGGCTGATCGTCTCGCCGCGGTGGGCGGGGCGGACCGTGCCGGGCAGCTCGCGGCGGGCCACCTCGGCGACGAAGTCCCCGAGCGGGCTCTTGAACAGCGAGTAGTCGTCGTAGTGCACCGGCACGGTGACCGGCGGCTTCAGCAGCTCCACCAGGTCCGCGCCCTGGCGGCCGTCCATCGTGACGGTCAGCCCGAGCACCTTGGTGCCGCCCAGGTGCGGGATGACGACGTCCAGCGGGCCGCAGCGCTCGAGCACCTCGCCGAGGAACGGCCGGTACAGGGTGTCGCCGCTGATGTAGCCCCGCCAGCCGACCTCCCCGTCGCGCACCAGCTCCAGCACGCTGCCCATCACCTGCGGCAGCACCCGGGCCAGGGGGCCGGGGCCGTGCACGCCCGGCACGGAGGTCACCCGAAGCTCCTCGTCGTCGCGGGCGAAGGTGTGCGTCTGCCACGGCCGCAGGTCGGCGGTGCCGGTGAAGCCCCGGTCGGCCAGGCACTTCGACGCCTCCGGCGTGGTGACGACCGGCGTCTCCTTGGGCAGCGCCTTGGTGGCGATCCGGTCCCAGTGGTCGCCGTGCATGTGCGAGAGCAGGATGCCGTCCAGCTCCGGCAGCTGGGCTGGCAGCAGGGCCGGGTCGGTGAGCCGCTTGCTGCGCAGCCCGTACCCCAGGTGCGCCCGCTGCCCGCGGTGCAGGAAGTTCGGGTCGGTGAGCAGCGTGAACCCCCCGATCCGCAGCAGCATCGTCGCGGTGCCGCCGAAGGTCATGGTCACGTCGTCCGCAGCCCGGTCCATGCGCAGGCGCTTACCCCGGGCGCCCCACCTCACCCGTGCCCGGGCGCTGGTAGACAGGGGCGGTGCCCGTTCGCCGCACGATCGACGAGTCGTTCCTCGCCCTCCCGCTGTCCGCGCTCACCGACGCCGCGCTGACCCGCGCCATCGACCTCGGGTGCTCGCACGCCGACCTGCGGGTCGAGCGCATCCGCACCCAGACGATCAGCCTGCGCGACGCCCGCCCCGAGGCCTTCACCGACGGGGAGGACCTCGGCCTGGCCGTCCGCGTGGTGCACGAGGGCACCTGGGGGTTCGCCGCCGGCGTCGTCCTCACCGCCGCCGAGGCCGTCCGCCTCGCCGAGGAGGCCATCGCGGTGGCGCGGGTGGCCGCCGCGCTGAACTCCGACCGCGTGGAACTGGCCCCGGAGCCGGCGTACCCGGACGCCGAGTACGTCTCCGCCTACGACGTCGACCCGTTCACCGTGCCGGACGCCGAGAAGACGGCGCTGCTCACCGACCTGTCGGAGCAGCTGCTGGCCGGCGACGGCGTCGAGCACGTGCAGGCCACCTGCATGCTGGTCAAGGAGCAGAAGTACTACGCCGACACCGCCGGCACCCGCACCCGCCAGCAGCGGGTGCGCATCAACCCCGACCTGACCGCGCTCACCGTGGACCGGTCCACCGGGTCCTTCGAGAGCATGCGCACCCTCGCCCCGCCGGCCGGCCGCGGGTGGGAGTACCTCACCGGCACCGGCTGGGACTGGCGCGGGGAGCTGGCGGAGATCCCCGAGCTGCTGCGCGAGAAGACCAAGGCGCCCACGGTCACGGCGGGCCGCTACGACCTCGTCGTCGACCCCTCGAACCTGTGGCTGACCATCCACGAGTCCGTCGGCCACGCCACCGAGCTGGACCGGGCGCTCGGCTACGAGGCGGCCTACGCCGGCACGTCCTTCGCCACGCCCGACCGGCTGGGCACGCTTCGGTACGGCTCCCCGCTCATGGACGTCACCGGGGATCGCACCGCACTGCACGGGCTGGCCACCGTCGGCTGGGACGACGAGGGCGTGGCCGGCCAGCAGTGGGACATCGTCCGCGACGGCGTGCTCGTCGGCTACCAGGTGGACCGGAACATGGCCCGGCTGCAGGGCATGGCGCGCTCCAACGGCTGCGCCTACGCCGACTCGCCGGGGCACGTCCCCGTGCAGCGGATGGCGAACGTGTCGCTGCAGCCGGTGCCCGACGGCCCCTCCACCGGGGAGATCATCGCCGGGGTCGAGCACGGCATCTACGTCGTCGGCGACAAGAGCTGGTCGATCGACATGCAGCGCTACAACTTCCAGTTCACCGGCCAGCGCTTCTACCGGATCGAGAACGGCCGGCTCGCCGGCCAGGTGCGCGATGTCGCCTACCAGGCGACGACGACGGACTTCTGGGGCTCGATGACGGCGGTCGGCGGCCCGCAGACCTACGTCCTGGGCGGCGCGTTCAACTGCGGCAAGGCGCAGCCCGGCCAGACGGCGGCGGTCAGCCACGGCTGCCCGACCGCCCTGTTCGAGGGCGTGGCGATCCTCAACACGGTCGAGGAGGCCGGGCGATGAGCTACCAGCGGCCCCAGGACGTCGTCGAGCAGGCGCTGGCCGCCTCGACCGCCGACGGGCAGGTCACCGTCGTCGTCGAGGGGTCCGAGGCGAACCTGCGCTGGGCCGGCAACAGCCTGACCACCAACGGGGCGATGCGGTCGCGCTCGGTCGTGGTGATCTCCTTCGTCGACGGCGGCGCCGGGATGGCGGCCGGCACCGTGAGCCGTTCGGGCGCCCCGGATGTCGCCGAGCTGGTGCGGATGAGCGAGCAGGCCGCCCGGGACGCCGGGCCGGCCGAGGACGCGATGCCGCTGATCGCCGACACCCCGCCCGGAGCCGGCGACTGGGACGCCGAGCCCGCGCAGACCTCGATCGAGGTGTTCACCGAGTTCGCCCCGGCGCTCGGCCAGGCCTTCGGCGAGGCGGGCGACCGCGGCGAGCTGCTCTTCGGCTTCGCCGAGCACTCGATGCGCACCACCTACCTGGGCAGTTCCACCGGGTTGCGGCTACGCCACGACCAGCCGACGGGGCGGGTGGAGCTCAACGGCAAGACGCCGGACTTCGGCCGCTCGGTGTGGGCCGGCACCGGCACCCGGGACTTCACCGACGTCTCGGTGGCGGCCCTCGCGGCCGACGTGCAGCAGAAGCTGGCGTGGTCCCGGCGACGGATCGACCTGCCGGCCGGCCGGTACGAGACGCTGCTGCCGCCGTCGGCGGTGGCCGACCTGATGATCTACCTCTACTGGACGATGGAGGCGCGGGACGCCGACGAGGGCCGCAACGTCTTCGCCCGGACCGGCGGGGGCAACCGCACCGGCGAGCGGCTGGCCGCCCTGCCGCTGACGCTGCGCAGCGACCCGCACGCACCCGGTCTGGAGGCGGCACCCTTCCAGGTGGTGGGCGCGTCGTCGGGCTCGGCCTCGGTGTTCGACAACGGCATGGCGGCGCCGGCGGTGGACTGGATCTCCGGCGGGGTGCTCACCAACCTGATCCGCCCGCGGGCCTGGGCGCTGAAGACCACCGCCCCGGTCACCGTCGCCGTGGACAACCTGATCCTCGAGGACCCGACCGCCACGGCCTCCCTCGAGGAGATGGTGGCCGCGACCGACAGCGGGCTGCTGCTCACCACCCTCTGGTACATCCGCGAGGTCGACCCGCAGACCCTGCTGCTCACCGGACTCACCCGCGACGGCGTCTTCCTGGTCGAGAACGGCGAGGTGACCGGTGCGGTGAACAACTACCGGTTCAACGAGTCCCCGGTCGACCTGCTCGCACGGGCGGTGCAGGCCGGCCGCACCGAGCGCACCCTGCCGCGGGAGTGGAACGACTGGTTCACCCGCACCGCGATGCCGCCCCTGCGGGTGCCGGACTTCAACATGAGCAGCGTCAGCCCCGCCAGCTGAGCCCTCCCCGGCGGGTCGGGGCCGTTCCGTCACAGTTCCGCCAAGTCGATCTCGCGCACGCTGGCGGAAACTGACGGGGACGTCGTGTGTTCATCGAGCTACGCTCAGTTGCGATACCTGAGCGAGCGGATCGCTTTACCCAGACCCGGGTTCTGCCGAAACCTCTCGTAGCTCGATGACCGAGTACCGCACGCGAGCCCCGCTCCCACGGGGCTGTCGAGGGGAGGACTCCGTGACCAGGAGTCGCAAGCCGTCCGTCTTCCAGGTGGGCAAGGTCCGCGACGACGGGTACACCGTCGTCATCTCCGGCTGGGGGCTGGGCCTCTGCGCCGCCGCCTGCGCCTGCCACCGTCACCCGTCGGCCGGCCACCTCGCCATCGCCGAGGACCAGGCCGGTGGCTCCATCGGTCTGGTCAGCTTCCGCGAGGGCGGCTGCGACTGCTGCGAGCCGTGGACCTCCGAGGAGCTCTCGGCGATCCTGCGCGACTTCCAGGCCCTGGCCGGCCTCCAGGTGCAGGAGCCCCTCGCCGGCTGAGCGAAGACCCCGGGTTCGGAGGCGGCCCCGCGGGTAGGTGCGGTCCCGTGATGGGACGCGCTGCCCTGCGGGGCGCACTCGCCGGCCTGGCCGGCGTCGCCGTGATGACCCTGGGCGAAAAGGCCGAGCAGGCCCTCACCGGCCGCCCGGACAGCTACGTGCCGGCGCGCACGCTCACGGCGGTGAGCACCGGCCGGCGCCTGCCCGGCTCGGCCCGGCCGCCGGTCCGCAACCACCTCATGCACTGGGGCACCGGCGCGGCCGTCGGGGCGCTGCGCGGCATCTGGGCCGCCAGCGGGCTGCGCGGTCCGCGCGCGTCGGCCTGGCACACCTCCGTCCGGCTGGCCACCGACCAGACGCTGGAGAACGCCAGCGGTGTCGGTTCCCCGCCCTGGACCTGGTCCCGTCGCGACCAGGTCGTCGACGTCGCCCACAAGGCCGTCTACTCCTTCGTGACCGGCGCCGTCGCCGACCGTCTCGTCCCGCTCGCGCCCGACCGGCTGCCGGACGGCACCGCGGCGGGCCCGCGCCGTCGCTGAGACCCCACCCTCGTGGCGGTGGGCCCCTCCTGGGGCGCGTGTGACTCAGGAGGTGAACCCGGGGCCGGTCACCCGCGCGCCCCCCGCTACTCGTCGACAACAGCTCCCTACGGTCCGTTCTGACGCGCATGGTTGCGGCCCCTTCCCCGGGCCCGGCGCAGGTGATCGGAGGCCAGGGTGCACACGCAGCACACGACCACCCGTCGCCGCTCGCGTGCCGTCCTCGCGGTCGGCGCCGTGCTGGTGGCGGCAGCGACGGGCGTTCTCACCCCCACGGCGGCCTCGGCCGCGCCGGGCTCCGCGGCCGAGGCCGCCGAGCTGGTGCGCAAGACCGCCCAGGAGCTCACCGTCATCGACGAGCAGGTGCACGAGGCCCGGCTGACCGTCGCCGAGCAGCAGCGGATCGCCGAGGAGGCCGCCGCCCACGCGGCCACGGCCCAGGCCGCCGTCGCCGCGTTCGAGCCGCAGATGCGGGCCATCGCGCACACCGGCTACACCGGCAAGACGCGGTCGCGGGTGGCCGCGTTCCTCACCAGCGGCTCGGCTGACGAGCTCGTCCAGCAGATGACGACGCTGGACCTGATCGCCGACCACACCAACGGCGTCATCGCCCAGGTGGCCGCCGCCCAGGCCGCCGCGGAGCAGGCCCAGGCCACCGCCGACCAGGCCGCGGCGGCGGCGAAGGCCGGGCTCGAGCAGGTCACCGCCCAGCAGGCCGAGCTCGAGAAGCAGATCGCCGACCACCGCGCCGACTACGCCCGGCTCTCGGCGGCCGAGCAGGCCCGGGTCGCGACCGCGCTGGCCGGGCCGGCCCTCGCCACGCCGTCGGCCGGCAGCCTTCCCGACGCTCCCAGCGGTGCCGCGGCGGCGGCCGTGCAGGCCGCACTCGGCCAGGTGGGCGACCCCTACGTCTGGGGCGCCTCGGGCCCCGACGGCTTCGACTGCTCCGGCCTGACGTCCTACGCCTACGCCGCCGCCGGCATCTCCCTCCCGCACAGCAGCCGCGCGCAGTCCCAGCTCGGCCGCGAGGTGCCGCGGTCGGAGCTCCAGCCCGGCGACCTCGTCTACTTCTACTCGCCGGTCAGCCACGTGGGCCTCTACATCGGCAACGGCATGATGGTGCACGCCCGCACCTTCGGCCGGCCGGTCGCCGTCACCAGCGTCGACCAGAACGGGTACCGGGGCGCCCGCCGCCTCGTCGGCTGACGGCCCCCGGCCCGGCGCGCGGCGCCGCCGCGTCGTACGTTGCCCCTGCACGGCGACGGACGGCGAGGAGGCCGGAGATGAGCGGCGAGGTACCGGCCACGGTGCTGGGCATCTACGACGAGGTGCTGCGGCGCAACCCTGGCGAGACGGAGTTCCACCAGGCCGTCCGCGAGGTCCTGGAGTCGCTCGCCGTGGTGCTCGACCGGCACAGCGAGTACACCGAGATGAAGACCGTGGAGCGGATCTGCGAGCCGGAGCGGCAGATCATCTTCCGCGTCCCGTGGCAGGACGACCGCGGCGAGGTGTGGATCAACCGCGGCTTCCGCGTGGAGTTCAACTCCGCGCTCGGCCCCTACAAGGGTGGGCTGCGGTTCCACCCCTCGGTGAACCTGGGCATCGTCAAGTTCCTGGGCTTCGAGCAGATCTTCAAGAACGCCTTGACCGGCATGCCCATCGGCGGCGGCAAGGGCGGCTCCGACTTCGACCCCAAGGGCCGGTCGGACGCCGAGATCATGCGGTTCTGCCAGTCGTTCATGACCGAGCTGTACCGGCACCTCGGCGAGTACACCGACGTTCCCGCCGGTGACATCGGCGTGGGCGCGCGGGAGATCGGCTACCTCTTCGGCCAGTACAAGCGGATCACCAACCGCTACGAGTCCGGTGTGCTCACCGGCAAGGGGCTCGGCTGGGGTGGCGCGCTGGTCCGGACCGAGGCCACCGGGTACGGCGCCGCCTTCTTCGCCGACGCCATGATGCGGGCCCGCGGGGAGTCCTTCGACGGCCGGCGGGTCGTCGTCAGCGGGTCGGGCAACGTGGCCGTCTACGGCATCGAGAAGGTGCACCAGCTGGGCGGCACCGTCGTCGCCTGCTCCGACTCCGGCGGCTACGTCGTGGACGACGCCGGCATCGACCTCGACCTGCTCAAGCAGGTCAAGGAGGTCGAGCGTGGGCGGGTGGCCGACTACGCGGAGCGCCGGGCCTCGGCGAGCTTCGTGCCCGGCGGCAGCATCTGGGACGTGCCGTGCGACGTCGCCGTCCCCAGCGCCACGCAGAACGAGCTGGACGGCGACGCCGCCGCCGTCCTCGCGCGCAACGGCTGCCGGTACGTGGTGGAGGGCGCCAACATGCCCGCCACGCCGTCGGCGGTGAAGGTGTTCCGGGAGGCGGGCGTCGGCTTCGCCCCCGGGAAGGCGGCCAACGCCGGCGGCGTCGCGACCTCCGCGCTGGAGATGCAGCAGAACGCCTCGCGCGACCGCTGGACCTTCGAGCACAGCGAGGCGCGGCTCGAGGAGATCATGCGGGACATCCACGCCCGCTGCCACGAGACCGCCGAGGAGTACGGCTCACCGGGTGACCTGGTGCTCGGTGCCAACGTGGCCGGGTTCCTCCAGGTGGCCGAGGCGGTGCACGCGCACGGCCTGATCTAGAGCTCGGCGCGCAGCAGCGCCGCGGCGAGGGCGAGCGAGCGCATCTTGCCGGCCGCGGACTCCCGGGGCAGGTACTTCAGCCCGCAGTCGCTGGTGAGCACCAGGCGGGCGACGTCCACGTCGTCCAGCGCGCGGCGCACCCGGTCGGCCACGACCTCGGGGGTCTCGACCTCCGGTGTGGACAGGTCGAGGACCCCCAGGGCGATGCCCTTGCCGCGCAGCGGCCGCAGCGTGGCCGGGTCGAGGTGCGACTGCGCCGTCTCGACGGCGACGGTGTCGACGGGGGTGTCGGCGAGCTCGGGGAGGAACGAGTAGCCGGTGGGGCGCTCGGAGACCATCGCCGCGTAGCCGAAGCACAGGTGCAGGTGCACCGGACCCGGCGCGCCCTCCACCGCGCGGGTCACCGCCTCGGCCCCGTACTCGCGCGCGACCTCGGGGCGGGCCTGCAGCCACGGCTCGTCGATCTGCACGATGTCGGCCCCGGCGGCGAAGAGATCGGCGATCTCCGCGCGGACGACGTCGGCGTAGGCCAGGGCCAGCGCGCGGCCGTCGCCGTAGTGGTCGTCCTGCGCCTGCTGCGCCATGGTGAAGGGGCCGGGGACGGTGATCTTGACGGTCCGCTCGGTGTGCGCCCGCAGGAAGCGCACGTCGTCGGCCTGGATCGGGGCGGGCCGGGTGATCGCGGCCCGCACCCGCGGCACCGGGATCGGCTTCCCGGACCGGTTGAGCACGGTGCCGGGGTCGTCGACGTCGACGCCGGTCAGCGCGGTCGCGAAGTGGTTGGAGTACGACTCCCGCCGGATCTCGCCGTCGGTGACGATGTCCAGCCCGGCCTCCTCCTGCGAGCGGATCGCCAGCCGGGTCGCGTCGTCCTGCGCCTCGGCCAGCAGGTCCGGCGTCACCCGCCACAGCTCCCGTGCGCGCACCCGGGGCGGGAACTGGTGGGCCAGCCGGTCGCGGTCGATGAGCCAGCCGGGCTGGGGCAGGCTCCCCACGATCGACGTGGGCAACGGGGGTAGGTGCGCGGGCATGCCGGGAAGTCTGCCGGGAGTGCGGCCGGTGCGCGCAGCCCGGGGCTGTGTTGAGGTGGGCGGGTGGACGACGCATTCATCGGAGCCCTGGAGTTCGGCGAGCCGCGGATCGACGGGGCCGCGTTCGTGGCGCCGACGGCGGTGGTGGTGGGCGCGGTGACGATGGGGCCGCGGTCGAGCATCTGGTACGGCGCCGTCGCCCGGGCCGACGCCGAGGTCATCGAGATCGGCGCCGACTCGAACATCCAGGACGGCTGCGCACTGCACTCCGACCCGGGCTTCCCGCTGGTCGTGGGGGAGCGCGTCTCGGTGGGGCACCGGGTGGTGCTGCACGGCTGCCGCATCGACGACGAGGTGCTCGTGGGCATGGGCAGCGTGATCATGAACGGCGCGCACATCGGCTCCGGGTCGATCGTCGCCGCCGGCGCCGTCGTCACCCAGGGCAAGGTCTTCCCGCCGCGTTCGCTCATCGCCGGCGTCCCCGCGAAGGTGCTGCGCGAGGCCACCGACGACGACCAGCTGCACATCCAGGGCAACGCGATCAGCTACACCGACCGGCTGGACGCGGCGCGCAGGGTGCGCCGACTGGAGCGCTGAGCCGGCCGGCTACGCCGGTGCGGGGACCAGCGAGTAGAACGCTCCGCCGTCGGCGGTCCGGTCCTGCTCCGCCACCGTGAAGACGGCCTCCTCGCGCGGCATGGTCAGCGGCACCGGACTCCGGGCACCGCAGGGGTCGCCGGCAGCCCGGGGCAGCCTCGCCCACGTCGCCACGCCGTCGTCCCGGCTGAACACGAACAGCACCTGGGTCTCCGACAGATCAGTGCCCGGGAAGCCGGACCAGGAGAAGCCGAGCCGCTCGGTCACATCGCTCTCGTCCTCGTACGGGCAGACGAAGGTGAGGCGTTCCCAGTCGCCGCTCACCACCTCGCGGAGATCGACCGTCGTGCCCGACTCCGCCCCCTCCGCCAGCGCGCGGGTGAGCGCGTCGGCCACCGCTTCGTCGTTCTCGCCGCACCCGGCGAGCGCGGCGGCGCACAGCGTCAAGAGGGCGGCCGTGCGGCGGCCGCGGGACGAGGCGTGGTGTCGGGGCACGGCCGTCAGCCCTCGGCCAGCCACGCGCGCAGGCCGGCGAGCAGACGGTCGACGTCGTCGGCGTCGCTGTAGGGGGCCAGCCCGGCCCGCAGGCCGCCGGTGTCGCCGAGCCCGAGCCAGCGGCTGGCCTCGATCGCGTAGAAGTGCCCGGCCGGCGCGTTGACGCCCCGACCGGCGAGGAACCGGTAGGCGTCGGCGGGATCGCGGTCGGCGAAGGTCAGCAGCAGCGTCGGGGTGCGGTGCGCCGCCCGCGACCACAGCCGGACGCCCGGCAGCTCCGCCAGCCCGGCCTCCAGGCGCTCCCGCAGCCGGTCCTCGTGCTCCTCGATCGCGAGCATCGCCGCGGCCAGCCGCTCCCGGCGCCGCCCGGAGCCCCCGAGGCCGGCCAGGAAGTCCACCGCCGCCGTCGTCCCGGCCAGCAGCTCGTAGGGCAGCGTGCCGAGCTCGAAGCGCTCGGGCACCGCGTCCGTCGACGGCAGCAGCTTGGCCGGGCGCAGGGTGGCCAGGAACGCGGGATCGGCGGCGAGCACGCCGCAGTGCGGGCCGAGGAACTTGTACGGCGAGCAGAGGAAGACGTCGGCGCCCAGCGCCCGGACGTCGACCGGGGCGTGCGCAGTCAGGTGCACGCCGTCGACGACGAGCAGCGCGCCGGCCGCGTGCACCCGCCCGGCGATCGCGGCCAGGGGCGGGCGGGTGCCGATCAGGTTCGACGCCCCGGTCACCGCCACCACGCGGGTGCGGTCGGTCAGCACCGCTGCGACGTCGTCGGCGGTCAGCTCCCCGGTGGCCGGGTCGAAGGCGGCCCACCGCACCGTCGCGCCCGCGCCCTCGGCGGCCCGCACCCAGGGCCGGATGTTCGCGTCGTGGTCGAGCCGGGTCACCACCACCTCGTCGCCGGGGCCCCAGCCGGCGGCGAGGGCGCGGGCCAGGTCGAAGGTGAGCGCGGTGGCGCTGTGCCCGAACACGACGCCGGTGGGGTCGGCGCCCAGCAGGTCCGCCATCGCCAACCGTGCGGCCAGCACCGTCTCGTCGGCGAACCGCTCCGCGGCGGTGACGGCGCCGCGGTTGCTGATCGGCGCGGTCAGCGTCGCCGCGACCGCGCGGCCCACCTGCTCGGGCACCTGGGTGCCGCCGGGGCCGTCGAAGTGCGCGGTGCCGCTCGCCAGCGACGGGAAGGAGGCGCGGAGCGCGGCGACGTCGAGGCTCACGGCCCGACGCTAGCCGCGGCCGGCCAGTGCGGCGATGGCGGCCCGGATCTCCGGGACGTCCAGGGCCAGCGTCGCGTCGCCCACCGGCAGCTCCACCCGCACGACGGCGGGGTCGCCGGTGGGCATCGCCTGCGGCCAGGTCCACAGCCCGTCGACGGCCAGCGCTCGGGCCGCGGCGGTGAAGGCCTCCGGCGTCGTGCGCAGCAGCAGGTGCAGCATCGGCGTCTCCGGCGGATCGGGGACGACGGTGACACCCGGCAGGTCGCGGACGGCGTCGGCCACCTCGCGGGCGCGCGCCAGGTAGGCGGGCATCAGCGGCAGCCGCCGGCGCAGGCAGGCCAGCGCCGACGCCGCGCCCGGCCACATCCCGAACAGGGTGCCGCCCAGCCGCCGGCGCCACTCCCGGACCTCCGCGACGACGTCGGCCGGGCCGGCCAGGCAGCAGCCGGCCAGCGCGCCGATGCCCTTGTAGAAGCTGACGTAGACGGTGTCGAACAATCCGGCGATCTCGGCCGGCGTGCGGTCGTAGCCGGCCGAGGCCTCCCACAGCCGGGCGCCGTCCAGGTGCGCCGCGGCGCCGCGCTCCCGGGCCCAGGCCACCTGCGCGGCCAGGTCGTCCCACGGCGGCAGGCGCCCGCCCAGATCGCGCTGGGGCAGCTCCACCAGCAGCGCGGCAGGCAACTCGGCGACCGCGTCCAGATCGGTGCGCAACAGCGGCCCGTACCGGTTCCCCGCCGGGCGCAGCACCATGCCGTGCAGCCGCTCGAACGCCTGCTCCTCGTGCCGGATCAGGTGGCTCTCGGGGTGGCAGACGACGGTGCGCCGGCCGCGACGGTCCGAGTGCACGCGCAGCGCCGCCTGCTGCGCCATGACCCCGCTGGGCAGGTACGCCGCCGCCGGCAGGCCGAGCAGCCCGGCGACCTCGGCCTCCAGCTCGGCCACCACCCCGCCCTCGCCGTACCGGTCCGGGGCGGTGCCGGGCGGGACCGTGGCCAGCAGGTCGGCCGGCCGCCACTCGCCGTGCCCGGTCAGCGCGCGGGTGCAGGCCTCGCGCAGCGCGAGGAGGTCGTCGTCCACCCGGGAAGTCTCGCCCGCCGGGTGGTCAGTGGAAGCGGCGCCCCTCGGCGAGCATCTGCACGGCGGCGGCGATCCGCTTGGCCCGGCCCGCCGGCGTGACGGCGGTGTGCACCCGCCACAGGACGGCGTAGCGGTTCTGGCCGTCGAGGGCGTCGAAGGCGGCCCGCGCGCCGGGCTGCGCGTCCAGGGCCGCGGCGAGGTCGTCGGGCACGGTGATGGTGGCCGCGCCCGGATAGGCGCGTGCCCACCGGCCGTCGGCCTGCGCGGCCGCCACGGCGGCCAGGCCCGCCGGGCGCATCCGGCCCTCGGCGGTCAGCCGCTCCACGGTGGCGACGTTCTTCTGCGACCACACGCTGCGCGCGCGGCGCGGGGTCAGCCGCAGCAGGTGGTAGGAGTCGTCCAGCCGCTGGCCGCGCCCGTCGATCCAGCCGAAGCACAGGGCCGACTCGACGACCTGCGCCGCGGTGACGGAGGGGATGCCCGAGCCCTTGCGGGCGATCTGTACGTAGAGCCCCGGGGCGGTGGCGTGGTGGGCCTCCAGCCAGGCCTCCAGGGCGGGCTGGTCGGCGAACGGCAGCATCGGCAGATCCGTCGGCGCGGGCACGGCACCATCCTGGACCCGCGGTACGACGGGTTCCGGCGGTGTGTCAGCCGGCCAGCAGCTCGCGCAGCAGCGCGTCCACCGCGGGGCCCTCGACGAGGAAGCCGTCGTGGCCGTACGGGGAGGAGATCAGCCGCAGCGGGACGCCGAGCGCGTCGGCCACCCGCTGCTGCTGCTCCGGGGGGTACAGCCGGTCGCTGTCCACGCCGGCGACGAGCGCGCGGGCGGTCACCCGGGCCAGCGCCGCCTCGACGCCGCCGCGGCCCCGGCCGACGTCCCAGCTGTTCATCGCCTCGGTGAGGAGCACGTAGCTGCCGGCGTCGAACCGGCCGGTCAGCTTCGCCCCGTGGTGCTGCAGGTAGGAGGCGACCGCGTAGCGGCCGTCCTCCTGCACCCGGGTGCCGAAGCGCGCCTCCAGCTCCGCCGCGCTGCGGTAGGTGAGGTGGGCGATCCGCCGGGCGACGTCCAGGCCGTCCGCCGGCGGGTCGGCGAGCGGGTAGTCCCCGCCCCGCCAGCGGGGGTCGGCCCGCACGGCCGCCTGCTGCGTGGTCTGGGTGCCGATCTGGTCGGCCGAGGCGACGGCGGTCGAGGCGAGGAAGAAGAGCGCGGCCACCCGGCCGGGGAACGCGACCGCCCACTCCAGCGCCCGCATACCGCCCATCGAGCCGCCGGCGACGCACGCCCAGCGCCGCACGCCGAGCGCGTCGGCCAGGGCCGCCTCGGCGCGCACCTGGTCGCCGACGGTCACCCCGGGGAAGCGTGACCCCCACGGGGCGCCGTCGGGGGCGGCCGACGACGGCCCCGTCGTCCCCTGGCAGCCACCGAGCACGTTGGCGCAGACGACGAAGAACCGCTCGGTGTCCAGGGCGGCACCCGGGCCGACCACGCCGCTCCACCAGCCGGGCGTCGGGTGTCCGGGCCCGGCCGGCCCGACGACGTGGCTGTCACCGGTGAGTGCGTGCTCGATCAGCACCGCGTTCCCGCCGTCGGGCGCGAGCGTGCCCCAGCACTCGTAGGCGATGCGCACGCCGGGCAGGCTCCCGCCGCGCTCCAGCTCGAACGGGCCGGGCAGGTCGAGGAACCGGCGGTCGCCCGCCGGGTCGCCCTCGACCCACCCGCCCACCGTCAGGCCGACTTGGCGGCGCGGAACCCGGCCTCCAGGTCGGTGAGGATGTCCTCGATGCCCTCCAGGCCGACGGCGAGGCGCACCAGACCCGGCGTGACCCCGGTGGTCAGCTGCTCCTCGGGCGTGAGCTGGGAGTGCGTCGTGGAGGCGGGGTGGATGACCAGGCTGCGCACGTCGCCGATGTTGGCGACGTGGCTGTGCAGCTCCAGCGCCTCCACGAACCGCTTGCCGGCCTCGACGCCGCCGTGCAGCTCGAAGGTGAGGACGGCGCCGGCTCCCTTCGGCGCGTACTTCTGCTGCGCCGCGTGCCACGGCGAGGACGCCAGCCCCGGGTAGTTCACCCGCTCGACGGCGTCGTGGCCCTCGAGGAACTCGGCCACCCGCTGCGCGTTGGCGACGTGCCGCTCCATGCGCAGCGACAGGGTCTCGATGCCCTGCACCACGAGGAAGGCGTTGAACGGCGAGACCGCCGGCCCCAGGTCGCGCAGCAGCTGCACCCGGGCCTTGAGCGCGAACGCCGGCGCGCCGAGGTCGGCGTAGACGACCCCGTGGTACGTCGGGTCGGCGGTGGTGAACATCGGGTGCCGGCCGCCGGTCCAGTCGAACGTGCCGCCGTCGACGATGAGCCCGGCGATGACGGTCCCGTGGCCGCCGAGGTACTTGGTGGCCGAGTGGACGACGACGTCGGCGCCGAACTCCAGCGGGCGGATCAGGTACGGCGTCGCGATGGTGTTGTCGACGATCAGCGGGACGCCGTTGCGGTGGGCGACACCGGCGACGGTCTCGATGTCGAGGATGTCGCCCTTCGGGTTGCCGATCGACTCGGCGAAGAACGCCCGGGTGTTCTCCTGGACGAGGGACTGCCAGTTCTCCGGGTCGTCGGGGTCCTCGACGAAGGAGACGGTGATGCCCATCTTCGGCAGCGAGTGGTGCAGCAGGTTGTAGGTGCCGCCGTAGAGCGAGGCGGACGCCACGATGTGGTCGCCGGCCTCGGCGAGGTTGAGGATCGCCAGGGTCTCCGCGGCCTGCCCGGAGGCGACGGCGAGCGCGGCGACGCCGCCCTCCAGCGACGCGACGCGCTGCTCCAGCGCGTCCTGCGTCGGGTTCATGATCCGCGTGTAGATGTTGCCCATCTCGGCCAGCGCGAACAGGTCCGCGGCGTGCTGGGTGTCGCGGAACTGGTAGGCCGTCGTCGCGTAGATGGGCAGTGCCCGGGCACCGGTGGCCGGGTCCGGGCTCGTGCCGGCGTGGATCTGCCGGGTCTCGAAGCTCCAGCTCTGCGGGTCGGTCATGCGCCGTCTCCTCTCGCTCGCGGAGACCCGCGGCGCACGGGAGCTCCGTCCTTGCCGGGGGGCGGGCGCCTCCCGGCCGGCTCTTCCCCTGGAGCACCTCAGACGGAGTAGAGGTTGCCGGGCAGCCAGCCAGGTGCTTCGCGCTGCCTCTCAGGAGCCGAGGTGATCCTAGGACGCGCCGCAGGGGAGTGCGCGACGCCCCCGTGGCGGGACGGATGTCCCACGTGAAACACCGGCCCCGTCGGTCACCCGGTCGGGGAGGCGGGGTCGGTCTCGTCGCCGGTGTCCCCCGTGTCGCCGGTCGGCTCCGGTCCGGTGGTCTCCGGAGCCGTCGTGGTCGGCTCGGTGGTCGGGGACGGCGAGCCGGTCGTCGGGGTGCTGGGCCGGGACGTCGTCGTCGGGGCCGGCTCCGTCTCCTCGGTGGTCGGCGGCTCCGTCTCCTCGGTGGTGGCCGGCTCGGTCTCCTCGGCCTGCTCGGTCTGCTCGGTGACCTGGCCCCGGGTGTCCGGCTCGCCGGGGGCCGGCGGCTTGACGTTGAGGTACAGCGCGAAGACGGAGACGAACAGCACGGCGAGCACGACCGTGGAGGTGCGCGCCCGGCCCAGGTGCTTGGGCACGGCCGACCACCAGCGGTGGCGCGGGGCCGCGGTCGTGCCGGTGGGCGCCCCGGCATCGGCGGCCGCGGCGGCGGGCGCCGTGCTGACGACGGGCTCGTCGGAGGCCCGGGCGGTGGCGTCGGTCGGGTCGCGGCGCTCGTCGGGGGCGGTCACGAAACCTCCTCCTGGACGGCGGTCGCGCCGTCCCGCGCCGCGACCGAGGTGGTGGGCTGCGGCACCTGCATGCCCTGGCTGCGGAAGGCCTGGACGATGCGCGCCCGCAGGTCGCGGCCGACCTCGAACTGCTTGCCGGGGAGCGTGCGGGCGACCACCCGTACGTTCACCTCGTCCAGGCCGAGGGTCTCCACCCCCATGACCGTGGGCGGGTCGAGCAGCAGCGGCCGCATCGCCGGGTCCCGGAACGCCTCCCGGCCCACCTCCCGCAGGATCTCGTTGGCCCGGTTCACGTCCACCGTGGTCGGCACCGGCACGTCGACGACGGCGCGCGCCCAGTCGCGGGACAGGTTCACGACCTTGACGATCTGGCCGTTGGGCACGGTCACGACCTCGCCGTTGGGCGAGCGCACCCGCGTGACGCGCAGGGTGACGTCCTCGACGGTGCCGTTCGCCGGGTCGCCACCGCCCACGACCTGGATGGAGACGACGTCGCCGAACCCGTACTGGCGCTCGGTGATGATGAAGAAGCCGGCCAGCACGTCACCGACGATGCGCTGGGCGCCGAAGCCCAGGCCCACGCCGAGCACCGTGGCAGGCGCGACCAGGCCGGTCACCGGGATGCCGAGCCGGTCGAGGATGAAGAAGACCGAGATCGAGTAGATGAGCACGACCGCCGCCCAGGTGAGCACCTGGGTCAGCGAGTGGCGGTGCTTGGCCGCCTCGGACCGGACCAGCGCGTCCCCGCCGGTGGAGTTCCGGTCGATCCGGTCGGTGATCTTGTCGCCCACCCAGCCGACGAAGCGGGCGAGCAGGACCGAGCCGAGGACGATCAGCACCACTTCGAGACCCCGCCCGGACAGCCAGTCCAGCACGTCTCTCAGCGCGTCCACGGGGCGGCACTCCGATCATCGGGGGAAGCGACCTCTCCACCTTGCGCACCGCCGCCCGGCGATGCCAGCCCGACCCGCCGCCCGCTGCCGGTGGTGACGGAGAGATCGCTCACGGCGTCTCCCGCGGCTCGACGAACAGCGACTGCGTGGACCGCCCGATCGGGCCGTCGACGTCGAAGAGGACCGCGAAGCACTGCGCCGCCCCGGTGCCGCCGTGCACGGTCTCGGCGGCCATCCCCAGCCACTCCCCGCGCGGGGGTCGGTGCAGCGCCACGGAGAGGTCGACGTTGGCGAACGTGGCGCGCGTCCAGTCGAGGCTGGCGGAGATGCCGCTCGCGGCGTCGGTCATGACCAGCAGGTGCTGCAGCGGCGTCATCGGCTCTCCGGCGACCAACTCGCACTCGGGGCGGGTCCAGGCCGTGGCCGGCCCCGGGCCGTTGAAGGTCCCCGCGGCGAACCGCCACTCCAGCGCCCGGTGGTAGGCGATCTCGGTGGTGAAGAACCCCGCCCGCTCGGGGCGGCTCTCCTCGGGTCCGGACGGCGCCGGGTGCGGCTGCCCGGTCGCCGGGGCGGCGTCGTCGCTGGAACGCATCCGCCAGGCCGACAGCCGCATGAGCGGGCGGTCGTCGCCGGTGTCGAGGACCGCCTCCACCAGCTCGATCCGCCGGCCGGGGCGGATCACCGAGGTGCGCACCCGCACCGGGCCGACCGGGACCGGCGCCAGGATGTCGTAGGCCAGCCGCACGGTCTGCCCGCCGACGATCCCGCCGGCCCGCTCGACGGCGCGCAGGAGCAGGGCGGCGGGCGGCCCCGCGTGCTGGTGGGCGGCGTCCCAGGGGCCGATGGTCAGGGCCGTGGCGGTGAATCCGTCGCCGTCGGGCAGGTAGAGGGCCTCGGGCACGTCCATGGACGGAAGTCTGTCGCCGTCGGTCGCCGCTCCGGGCGCCGGGTCTCCCGCGACGCCTCCGGTGCGTGCTGCCGCGGTGCCGCGCCGTCACAGCACGCCTGCCGGGCGTGGCTCTTCGGCCGATCCGGTATCGCAATCCGTTGTACCGCCGGACCGTCGTCCGTACGGTCCGCACGACGGGGGCAGCGACCGTCGGCACGAGGGGGAACACGGATGGTGCGGGCGCACGAGTGGGACATCAGCCGGCGGCTGTCCAGGCCACCCGGGGGGCGCCGACCGTGGTGGGTGTCGCACCCCGCTCCGGAGCCGGCCAGGCTCCGCCTGCAGTGGGAGGCGGCCGGCGGCCACGCCCTCGTCGTGGTGGACGGGGACATCGACCTGGTGACCGCGCCGCAGCTGGAGGCGTTCGTCGCCGAGCGCCCGCTCGCCGGCTGCACGGTCCTCGAGCTCGACCTCGGTGGCGTCCCCTCGATGGGCTCGGGGGGGCTCTCGGTGCTCATCGGCGTCCGCCGGTGGTGCCTCCAGCGCGGCATCGACCTGCTGCTGCGCAACGCCCAGCCCTCGGTGTGGCGGGTGTTCGAGGCGACGGGGCTGGACGCCGTCTTCACCGCCTCCGGTCGCGAGTCGCACCCGCCGGCGCACCAGCTCGCCCTCTTCTGAGCCGGTAGGTGTCTCGGCCGCGGTAGCCCGCTACCGTGCGCGCGTGCCCCGTACCGTCCGCCCCGGCCTCGGGTACGCGCTGACCCTCGCGGCGGCGGCGTTCTTCGCGGTCAACGGCACCGTCTCCACGCTCGCCCTCCAGGCCGGTCTCTCCGCGCCGCGGTTGACCGCGTTGCGGTGCACCGGCGCAGCCGTGGCCCTGCTCGCGGTCCTGCTGGTGGTGGCCCCGGGCCGGCTGCGGGTCGCCCGCCGGGAGCTTCCGCTGCTGGCGGTCCTCGGCGTCGTCGGGATCGCCATGACGCAGTACCTCTTCTACGTGGCCATCGGTCGCCTGCCCGTGGGCATCGCGCTCGTCTTCGAGTTCACCGGGACCGTGCTCATCGCCGTCTACGTGTGGCTCGTCCGCCGCGAGAAGGTGCGCCGCCGGGTGTGGGCGGCCCTGGTGCTGTCGTTGTCCGGGCTGGCCCTGGTGACCGAGATCTGGACCGGAGGCGGTTCGCTCGACGTGCTCGGCGTCGCAGCGGGCCTCGGCGCCGCCGTGGCTCTGGCGACCTACTACCTCATCGGCGAACGGGGCACCGTGTCGCGGGACCCCGTCACCCTCACCTGCTGGGCCTTCGTCGCCGCCGCCGTCTTCTGGGCGGTGGCCGCGCCGTGGTGGCAGTTCGATGCCGCGGTGCTCGGCCGCGACGTGCCCGTCTCGATCGGCTCCCTCGAGCTCCCGCTGTGGGTCCTGGTGGCCTGGATCGCGGTGATGGGCGCGGTCGTGCCGTTCGGGCTGTCGATCGCCGCCCTGCGCCACCTGCCGCCGACCGCGGCGGGGCTGGTGGCCACGGCGGAGCCGGTGTTCGCCTCCGTCGTCGCCTGGCTGTGGGTCGAGCAGGTCCTCACCGCCTGGCAGGTCGTGGGTGGCGCCGTCGTCCTCACGGGGATCGCGCTGGCGCAGACGGCGCGCACCGCGGTCCCGCCGACCGCGCCGCCCCTGCCGGAGAGCCCGGCCCCGCTGTCGAGGTGACCCGGAACCGCCGGAACCGCCGGAACCGCCGAGATCACGTGATGTCGGGGGTTGCGGGGCCGGGCTGGGGCGGGTTCAAGAGCTTTCGGCGGCGGGGGGGGGGGTCCGCGGGGGTAG
>NZ_JBJHAK010000012.1:0-121022 GCF_054050975.1 Blastococcus sp. SYSU DS0828
CCCCCCCCCCCCCCCCACCCCCCGCCCCCCCCCCCCCCCCCCCCCCCCCCCCCCCCCCCCCCCCCCCCCCCCCCCCCCCCCCCCCCCCCCCCCCCCCCCCCCCCCCCCCCCCCCGGCTCCGGGGCGACGCTGCCGGTCTCCGGTCAGGTGGCCCGGCAGGTGGCGGTGCTCAGCGGGGCGGGCGACGGCTCGCACACGATGACGCTGGTGCTCACCCCCGAGAACCTCGGCCCGGTCGAGGTGAAGGTGACCGTCGGCCAGGGGGGCCTCGACCTCACCTTGCGCGGCGCTCACGAGCTCGGCCGTGCCGCGCTCCTGGACGCCCTTCCCGAGCTCCGCCGCGACCTCGAGTCCGCCGGGCTCAGCCCCTCGCGGGTCGAGGTCGACGCCGACGCCGGTGGCTCCTGGCTGGCGCGGCACGCCGCCGAGCAGCAGGCGCAGCAGGGGCCGGGCGGCCGTTCGCCGGCCTCCGACGGGACCGGCGAACGGTTCCGGTCCGGGCAGCGGACTGCCGATAGCGGGGAGGAGGGGCCGCCCCGCCCCCGCATGCGATCCACGTCGTCCGGCGTGGACGTGCTCGCCTGAGAGAAGGAGTCACCTCATGCCGGACGCAGTCGGCGGTGCCGTCGGCACCACCGCCACCTACAGCGCCACGAACTCCGTGGAGCGTGGGGACCAGATGGGGAAGGACACCTTCCTCAAGCTCCTGGTG
Organism: Blastococcus sp. SYSU DS0828; assembly: GCF_054050975.1. Lineage (NCBI taxonomy): Bacteria > Bacillati > Actinomycetota > Actinomycetes > Geodermatophilales > Geodermatophilaceae > Blastococcus > Blastococcus sp. SYSU DS0828. Next base: position 713 of record NZ_JBJHAK010000012.1, read on the forward strand.
GCCCAGATGAAGTACCAGGACCCGAGCAACCCCGCCGACACGAACCAGCTCATGGCCCAGACGGCCACCTTCAGCCAGGTGGAGAAGCTGGAGCAGCTGGCGAAGCAGAACGCCTCGATGCTGGCGCTGCAGCGCTCGAGCAGCGCCGGCGCGATGGTCGGCCAGACGGTGACCTACACCGACGAGAGCGGTGCCGCGCGAACCGGCGTCGTCAGCTCGGTCCGGCTGGGCACCGACACGGCCGAGGCGGTGGCGACCGTGGGCGGTGTCGCGGTGCCGCTCGGCCGGATCACCGACGTCGGCACCCGCTGACCCCCACCACACCCCTGCGCCGACCCGCGCTCCCCCACCCCGAGACCCCACCCGGAGGAGATCCCCGATGCTCCGTTCCATGTTCTCCGCCATCTCCGGTCTGCGTGCACACCAGACCAAGATGGACGTCACCGGCAACAACATCGCCAACGTCAACACCGTCGGCTTCAAGAGCAGCGCCACCGTCTTCCAGGACACGCTGTCCCAGGTCGTGCGCGCCGGTGGCGCCCCGGCCGAGGACCGGGGTGGCACGAACCCCGCCCAGATCGGCCTGGGCGTCAAGCTCGCCGCCGTCACCACGAACTGGACGAACGGGGCGGCCCAGTCGACAGGCCGCTCGACCGACTTCATGATCGAGGGCGACGGCTTCTTCGTCACCACCGGGCCCGGCGGGGAGCAGCTGTACACCCGGGCCGGCTCGTTCGACTTCGACGCGAACGGCCGGCTGGTGACCCCGGACGGGAGCATCCTGCAGGGCTGGGTGGCCGACGCCAACGGCGCCATCAACCCGAACGGCCCGATCGGCGCCCTGACCGTGCCCTACGGCCAGATCGTCAACCCGCGCGCCACCGGGACCGGCACGCTCGAGGGCAACCTCAACGCCGCCGCCCCGATCGGGTCGTTCGTGCAGACCCCGACCACGATGTACGACGCGCAGGGCGTCGCCCAGTCGGTCACCTACACGTTCAACAAGACGGGCGCGGACACCTGGAGCCTGACCGTCCAGAACAACGGCGGCGCGGCGCTCCCGCTGACCAACGCCGACGGCTCCGCCTTCGATGGCACCGTCACCTTCGACACGGCGGGCAGGATGACCGCACCGACCGGCGGGATCAGCTTCGCCCCCGGCGCCGCCGGCTGGCCCGGCCCGGTCGCCGTCGACCTCGGGACGATCAGCCAGTTCGCCGGCTCGAGCGAGGTGACCGCCCCGGAGCAGAACGGCTACGCCCTGGGTTCGCTGCAGTCGTTCCAGCTCTCCAACGACGGCACGATCACCGGCATCTACTCCAACGGGCTGCGCCAGCCGCTGGGCCAGCTCGCGATGGCCGCCTTCAACAACCCCAGCGGACTGGAGAAGGCCGGCAACTCCGCCTTCCGCGTCGGCGACAACTCCGGTGTGGCGATGATCGGTGTCGCCGGGGCCGGCGGCCGGGGCAACCTGGTCTCCGGAGCCCTGGAGATGTCCAACGTCGACCTCTCCGAGGAGTTCACCAGCCTGATCGTGGCCCAGCGCGGCTTCCAGGCGAACAGCCGCGTGATCAGCGCCTCCGACGAGATCCTCCAGGACCTGGTGAACCTGAAGCGCTGATGAAGGACCTTCCTGCCCCCCACGCTTCGCGAGCTCAGCGCGGGGCCCTGCAGGAAGGCCGTTCCAGCATGTGAACCGGGCGGCCCGGTCACCCCTCGGGGTGACCGGGCCGTCGGTCACACGGCTCCCGCCAGCACCTTCGGCTCAAGGACCCCCCGTCCGGAGCCGATGACAGAAGTGCCGTTCCCGCCCGATCCGTGTCCACTTCCCACCCACCCCCACCGAGCAAGAGGTCCGACCCGTGATCCGAGTGACGCGCCTGAACGGCGACCAGTTCGCGCTCAACCCCGACCTGATCGAGAAGGTCGAGGGCCACCCGGACACGGTCGCCTTCCTGGTGGACGGCACGAAGTACGTGGTGCGCGAGAGCGTGGCCGAGGTGCTGCAGGAGATCCGCGAGTACCGCGCCGGCATCCTCGCCCTCTCCTACGAGATGGACCGGGGCGCCTACCGCCCGCACGTCCCCGAGCAGCAGGTCGGCGACTCGTCGGTCGTCCCCTTCCCGACCCGAGAGGAGCGCTGATCCGTGGATCCGGCCACCCTGATCGGGTTCACCATCTCCATCGTCGCCCTGATCGTCTTCATGATCCTCGAAGGCGCCGACCCGACGTCGCTGATCTTCCTGCCGGCGATCATCCTGGTCGTCGTCGCGACCTTCGGCGCGGCGGCGGCCAGCCAGACGATGGACGACCTGAAGAAGGTCGGCAACTGGTTCAAGATGGCCGTGATGCCGGCGAAGGTGCCGCCGCCGACCGACCAGATCCAGACGCTGGTCAGCCTCGCGGAGAAGGCCCGCAAGGAGGGCCTGCTCGCGCTGGAGGCGCAGGTCAAGGCGATCGAGGACCCGTTCCTCAAGCGCGGCCTGCAGATGGGCATCGACGGCACCGACCCCGAGGAGCTGCGCGCCGTCCTGGAGAGCGAGATCTCGGCGAAGAAGGCCGAGGACAAGGTCGCCGCCAAGTTCATGAACAACATGGGCGGCTACGCGCCGACCATCGGCATCCTGGGCTGCATCGTCGGCCTGATGAACGTCATGGGGAACCTGAACAACCCGGAGACGCTCGGCCCGATGGTCGCTGCGGCGTTCATCGCCACGCTGTGGGGCGTCATGGCCGCCAACTTCTGGTTCCTGCCGATGGGCGCCAAGATCCTCCGGGTCAGCGAGCTGCAGGCCGCGCAGATGGAGCTGCTCGTCGAGGGCATCGCCGAGATCCAGGCCGGCACGAGCCCGCGGGCCGTCCGGCTCAAGCTGACCTCGCTCGTGCCGCCGGGCTCGGTGGCCAAGGAAGCGGCGTGACCTCGTGAGCACCGGTCACGGCCGCCGCCGCGGCAAGAAGCACGAGGAGCACGAGGAGCACGAGAACCACGAACGGTGGCTGGTGTCGGGCTTCGACATGATGACGCTGCTGTTCGTGCTGTTCGTGGTGCTCTTCGCGATGAGCAAGGTGGACGAGCAGAAGTTCGCCGCCCTGGCCAAGGGCATGGCCGAGAGCTTCGGCGGGCCGATCACCGTGCAGCCGGGCCCGACGCCGGAGGGGTCGGTGCTCGACGGGCTCCCCGGCGTGGTGGACATCGCCTCCGCCATCCCGCCGGACCCGACGGTCCAGCAGGCCCAGATCGACAAGGCCGCCGCCCAGGCCGCCGCCGACCGGGCCGAGCGCATCGCCGCCGAGGCGAAGGCCGCCTACGACGAGCTGGCGGCCGCCCGTCAGAAGATCGAGGCCGCGCTGGCCGCGGCCGGCCACGCCGGTGCCGCGCGCTACGAGATCGACGAGCGCGGCCTCGTCGTGCACATCGTCGCCGACCAGGTGCTCTTCGACGCCGAGGAGGCCGCGCTCCGACCGGAGGGCCGCGCCATCCTGGGCGCCATCGCACCCACCCTCACCGGGCTGCCCAACGCGCTCGGCGTCGAGGGGCACGCCAACCACCTCCCGGTGACCCGCGGCGGCCCGTGGCCGTCGAACTGGGAGCTCTCGGCCACCCGGGCGACCACGGTCGTGCGGTACCTGGCCACGGACGGGGTCCCGCAGGCACGCCTGTCGGCCACCGGCTACTCCTCGACCCGGCCACTGGTGCCCGAGTCCGACCCCAACGCCCTCACCGTCAACCGACGGGTCGACGTCGTCGTCCTGTCCAGCGCCTCGGCGGAGGCCAACGCCCTCCTGCCCGGGCTCGACGCCGCCCACCATGGAGTGACCGAATGAGCAAGAAGGACAAGAACGCCCCCGCCGACGGCGAGGAGACCGAGGGCTCCGGCGGGAAGAAGAAGCTCTTCCTGATCCTGGCCGTCGTGCTGCTCGCCGGGGCCGGCGCTGCCTACTTCTTCCTCTTCGCCGGCTCGGGCAAGGCCGAGGCCGCGGCACCGGAGCACGGCGGCTACACCGCTCTGGAGCCGATCGCGGTGAACCTGGCCGGTGGGGGCTACCTGAAGATCGGCATCACGCTCGACTACACCGCGGCGGCCGCCGGCGGCGGCCACGGCGCTGGGGGGGTCGACGGCGCCAAGGCCTACGACGCGATCATCTCCACGTTCTCGCAGGCCAACCCGGCCGACGTGACCGGCGCCCGGGACGCGCTGAAGGAGTCGCTCGAGCAGAAGATCATCGAGGCCTACACGGAGCACGACGTACCGATGGTCATGGGCATCTACTACACGGAGTACGTGACCCAGTAGCGCCCGCGCGACCACGCAGGGGTGCCCTCCGATCACGGAGGGCACCCCTGTCGTGCATCAGCCGCACCACCCGTCACGCGCTCCCCGGCCGCCACGGGCTCCCGGTGGCACCCGGTCAGGGTGCTGCCGGTCCCCGCCGATGAGGGGTTGCGTGACCACCCCCGAGACCGGACCGGCCCCGGCCGCCGCGCCGGCCCCGGCTCCGACCTCCGCCGCCTCGAGCGGCCGCAGCCGCCGCGGGGCGCCGCGCACCTACGACTTCCGCCGCCCGACGAAGCTCTCCCGCGAGCACGTGCGGGTCATGCAGATCGCGCAGGAGGCCTTCGCCCGGCAGGCGACGACCATCCTCACCACGTTCCTCCGGGCCGGTGCGCGCATGGAGCTCGGTGGCATCGAGCAGTTCTCCTACGACGACTACGTCGGGACGCTGCCCAACCCCACCTTCATGTCGACGTTCACCCTGGAGCCGCTCGCCGGGAAGGGCCTGCTGGCCTTCCCCCTCGACATCGCCATGGCGATGGTCGACCACATGCTGGGCGGCTCCGGCAGCGCCGATCAGCCCAACCGGCCGATGACGGCGATGGAGACCACCATCACCAACCACCTGCTCGACCGGCTGCTCGACGAGTTCGCGACCTCGCTGGCGTCCGTCACCGAGCTCCAGCCGGTGCTGGTCGGCCGGGAGTACAACCCGCAGCTCGCCCAGGCCGCCGCCGGCTCGGACACCGTCATGGTGGCCAGCTACTCGCTACAGGTCGGCAGCCGCGAGGGCGAGGCCACCGTCGTGCTGCCCTTCTCCTCCTTCGCCCAGGCCCTGAACAACGCGGCCTCCCCGCAGCTGTCGGAGTCCGCGCTGCGCAAGCGCCAGCGAGCCCGCGAGGCGCTGATCGACCGGCTGAACCTGGTCCCGGTGGACGTCAGCGTCCGGTTCGCCCCGCTCACCGTCTCCTCCTCCGACCTGCTCTCCCTCGCCGTCGACGACGTGCTGCTGCTCCGCCATCCCCGGGACAGCCCGCTGGAGGTCACCACCAACGACGTGACGTTCGCCTACGCGATTGCCAGCAACCACCGGCGACGACTGGCTGCCTCGATCGTCCCCACCCCGCACGCCGCGAAGGACTCCGCATGACCGCGCCCCGCACCGACTCGCAGGACTCCCAGACCGTCACGGCGGTCGTCGCCGCGGCCGCCCGTGCCGCCGCCGACCTGATCCCCTCGTCCTCGGTGCTGACCGCCGGCGCCCCCGTGAGCGATCCCGACACCGTCCCGCTGCCCCCGGCGGCCGCGGTCGCGGTCACCGCCGGCCTCTCCGGCGAGGTCTCCGGCGACGTCGTGCTGGTGCTCTCCAGCGACGTCGTCGACGCCCTGCAGAACTCCCCCGTGGGTCAGATGGACGTCTCCGCGGCCCTGCGCCCGGCCCTCGAGGCCGCCGCGGCCACCCTCGGCCGCGTGCGCGTGGCCTCCGAGCGCACCGAGGAGCCCGTCGCCGCCCTCGACGGGCTGCGCGACAAGGGCATGTTCGTCGCCGTCCCGCTGCTGGCCGACGGCGAGCACCAGGCCACCCTCGCGCTGCAGGTCACGCTGCCCGCCGCCCGCGAGCAGCGCGGCAGCCTCGAGCTCCTGCGGCACGTGGCCATGGAGGTCACCGTCGAGATCGGCCGTACCCGGATGACGGTGCAGGAGCTGCTGTCTCTGCACCCGGGCGAGGTCGTCGAGCTCGACCGCGCCGCCAGCGCGCCGGCCGACCTGCTGGTCAACGGCACGCTGATCGCCCGCGGCGAGGTGGTCGTCGTCGACGAGGACTTCGGCCTCCGGATCAGCGAGATCGTCACCGACGCCGCCGAGCTGGGGGCCCAGGCCTCATGACGTGGATGATCATCCGGCTGTTCCTGTCCCTCGCCCTGATCGGCGGCGTGCTCTGGTTCGCCGCCCGGCTGGCGAAGAAGAAGGGCCTGGGCCAGGGCAACGGCCTCATCGAGGTGCTCGCCCGGCAGCGGATGGGCCGCACCAGCACCGTCAACGTGGTGCGCATCGCCGACGTCGTCCTGGTCGTCGGGGCCACCGAGGAGCACGTCACCCTGCTCGCCGAGGTCGACGCCGAGGCCGTCGACGCAGCGCTGCGCGAGCGCCGGGCCCCGGGCGGACCCCGGACCGCGGACGGCCCGGGCGAGGGCACGCCCGCGATCCCGGTCCAGGCGGCCCGCTCCGGGGACGGCGTCCTCGCCGGCTCCGTCCTGGACCGCAACGGCTGGGGCACGCTGGTCGACGAACTGCGCGAGCGGACGGTCCGGCGGACATGACGACCGCGCTGTGCGCGCTGCCCTCCCCGGGCAGCCGGCGGGCACGACGCCGCGCCCTCGTGGTCCTGCTGTCCCTGCTGGTCGCCACGGTGGCGGCGGTCCTGCTGGCGGGTCCGGCCGCGGCCGTCCCGACGGCACCCACGGAGCCGACGGCGCCGGTGGCGCCCGAGGTCGGTGGTGCCGTGGACATCTCGATCGGCAACGGCTCCCCCAGCAACTCGATCACGCTGATTCTGGCGATCACGGTGCTGTCGGTCGCCCCGTCGGTGCTCCTGCTCGCCACCTCGTTCACCAAGATCGTCGTGGTGCTGGGGCTCACCCGGAACGCGCTCGGCATGGCCACGTCGCCGCCGAACCAGGTGCTGACCGGTATCGCGCTGTTCCTGACGCTGTTCGTGATGGGCCCGGTGTTCTCCGACATCAACGAGCTCGCCGTCCAGCCCTACATGGACGGGACGATGTCGGTCTCCCAGGCCTACGACGCGGGCGTGGGGCCGCTGCGCGAGTTCCTGCTGGCCAACACCCGCGAGGACGAGCTGAAGCTGATGATCGGGCTCTCCGGCGAGGAGGCCCCGGCGGACGCGGCCGCGGTCAGCATGACCACGCTCATCCCCGCGTTCGTCCTCTCGGAGCTGAAGAGCGCCTTCATCATCGGGCTGGTCATCTTCATCCCGTTCCTGGTGCTCGACATGCTCGTCAGCGCCGCGCTCATGTCGCTCGGCATGATGATGGTCCCGCCGACCATCGTGTCCCTGCCGTTCAAGCTGCTGCTCTTCGTCGTCGTCGACGGCTGGGCGCTGATCACCACCGCGCTGGTGGGTTCCTACGGGGGGGCTGGCTGATGTCGGACGCCGACGTCACGGAGATCGCGGCGCAGACCATGATGCTCGCCGCCAAGGTCGCCGCGCCCTTCCTGATCACCGCCCTGCTGGTCGGCTTCCTGATCTCGCTGTTCCAGGCGGCCACCCAGATCCAGGAGGCCACGCTCTCCTTCGTCCCGAAGATGATCGCCGTCTCGATCGCCCTGCTGGTCACCGGGAACTGGGTGCTCTCCGAGATGGTCAGCTTCACGCACGCCCTGTTCGACCAGCTGCCGGCGTTGCTCGACCGGACGTAGCGCCGTGGACCTCTCGGTCCCGGCGGTCACGCTCGCGGCCCTGCTCCTCGGCACGGCGCGGGCCGCCGGCTTCATCCTGCTCGCCCCGCCGTTCAACTCCCGGGTGATCCCCGGTCCGGTCAAGGGCGCCCTCGCCCTGGCGCTCGCGGTGCTGCTGTCGACCCAGATCGCCCCCACCCTGCCCGAGCCGACCGCCGGCTTCCTGGTGGTCACCGCCGTGACCGAGGTGGTCATCGGCGCGGCGCTCGGGTTCGTCGTCCAGGTGCTGTTCACGGCGGTGCAGATGGCCGGCGACATCCTCGACGTCACCGGCGGCTTCGCCCTGCAGCCGGGCTACGACCCGCTGTCGATGTCGCAGAACGGCTCGCTGGGCAAGCTGCACTACCTGCTGGCCACCACGCTGCTGTTCACCAGCGGCGGCCACCTGCTGATGGTCAAGGGGTTCGCCACCTCCTACGAGGGGCTTCCCGTGGGCGGGGACGTGCCGACCGACCAGCTCGCGGCCGTCCTCGTCACCGCGTTCTCGATGATGTTCCTCGCCGCCCTGCAGATCGCCGGCCCCATGGTCGCCGTGCTGCTGCTCGCCGACGTCGCGCTCGCGCTGCTGAGCCGCGCCGCCCCGGCGCTCAACGTCTTCTCGCTCGGCTTCCCGGTGAAGATCATGCTCACCCTGGCGATGCTGGGGCTGACGTTCCCCTTGCTGCCACCGGCCCTGGACTCGCTGCTCGAGCACGGTGTGCGGGCGATGACCTCGCTACGCGGCGGCTGAGGGGGTGACGCATGGCCAAGGACGGACCGGGTGGTGAGAAGACCGAGAAGCCCACTCCCCAGCGCCTGAAGAAGGCGCGCAAGGAGGGGCAGATCCCCCGGACCCAGGAGCTGGGCACCTGGCTGGGAGTGGCGGCGGCGAGCTTCCTGCTGCCGATGCTCGTGGGCAACGCCTTCGACACGGTGCGGCAGTTGTTCGTGCACGTCGGCGCAGTGGCCAGGAACCCCGAGGTCACCACGGTCACCGCGCTGCTGGGTACGGCGCTGGTGGCCTTCCTGACGACGCTGCTGCCGACCGCGATCGCCCTCATGCTCGTCGGCGTCGCCTCCTCGGCGGCCCAGGGCGGGGTGCGTTTCGCCGGCAAACCGATGAAGCCGACGCTGAAGAAGTTCAACCCCCTCCCGGCGTTCAAGCGCATGTTCGGTACCCAGGGGCTGTGGGAGGTGTCCAAGGCGCTGATCAAGACCGCGGCCCTGGGCACGGTCGTGATCGTCACCAGCGAGCGGGCCCAGACGCTGGTGTCCTCCGCGGGTGCGCTGCCGCTCTCGGCGGTCGCCGCCACCTTCACCGACTCGGCCGTCCTGATGTTCCGGGTCGTCGCCGTCACCGGCCTGGTCATCGCGGTCGCCGACTTCGTCGTCGTCCGGACCAAGATGCTGAAGCAGCTCAAGATGAGCAAGTACGAGATCACCCAGGAGCACAAGCAGGCCGAGGGCGACCCGTACATGAAGGCGCACCGCCGCGGGGTGCAGATGTCGATGTCCCGCAACCGGATGATGGCCGAGGTGGCCGACGCCGACGTCCTCCTGGTCAACCCCACCCACGTCGCCGTCGCGCTCAAGTACGACGCCGCCAAGGGCGCACCCCGCGTGGTGGCGAAGGGCGCCGGCGAGGTGGCGGCGAAGCTGCGCGAACGGGCCACCGAGGCGCGCGTGCCGATGGTCCAGGACGTCCCGCTGGCGCGGGCGCTGCACGCCTCCTGCGAGCTGGGGCAGGAGGTCCCCCCGCAGCTGTTCACCGCCGTCGCCCGCGTGCTGGCCTTCGTCATGCACCTGGGTGCACGCGGCGTGCGCGGCGGGTTCCACCGTCCCGGGTTCGAGGCACCGGACACGACGGATCTGCCCAAGGCCGGCCGGCGCCGCCCCACCGTCGCCGCCTGAACGATGGTGATCAGGTCACCTGATCATTCCGGGTCCTGGCTCAGCGTCGACCGTGAGCCAGGACCCCCCCAGCGGTGAGCCAGGAGCGGTGGCCATGGGGAGGTACCGGCTGCGTGCCGGCCTGCCGATGAGGGAGGGGTGAGCCAGCGTCTGTCCCCCGCCCCCGGAGCGGGCGAGTGAAGGGCCTGGGCAAGGCCGCCGTCCCGATCGGCGTCGTCTCGATCGTGCTCATGCTGGTGGTGCCGCTGCCCGCCGCGATGATGGACATGCTGATCGGGCTGAACCTCGCGATCTCGCTGCTCGTCCTCCTCGTCGCGATGCAGATCAGGAAGCCGCTGGACTTCGCCGTCTTCCCGTCGCTGCTGCTCATCGCGACGCTGTTCCGGCTGGCCCTCAACGTCTCCTCCACCCGGCTGGTGCTCACCGACGGCTACGCCGGGAAGGTGATCGAGGCGTTCGGCCACATCGTCATCGGCGGCTCGCTGGTCGTCGGTCTGGTGATCTTCCTGATCCTCACGATCGTGCAGTTCGTGGTGATCACGAACGGTGCCGGTCGCGTTGCCGAGGTCGGCGCCCGCTTCACCCTCGACGCCATGCCGGGCAAGCAGATGGCGATCGACGCGGACCTCAACGCCGGGCTGATCAACGAGGCCCAGGCACGCAAGCGCCGCCACGAGGTCACCGCCGAGGCCGACTTCTACGGCTCCATGGACGGCGCGTCGAAGTTCGTCAAGGGCGACGCCATCGCCGGCATCGTGGTGACGCTGGTCAACCTCATCGGCGGCTTCGCCATCGGCATGATGCAGCGCGGCCTCACCCCGGCCGAGTCGGTCAGCACCTACTCGCTGCTGACCGTCGGCGACGGGCTCGTCTCGATGATCCCCGCGCTCCTGATGTCGACCGCCACCGGCATCATCGTGACCCGGTCGGCCAGCGAGGGCGACATGGGCACCGACCTGATCGCCCAGCTCGGCCGGTTCCAGCAGCCGGTGCGCATCGCCGGCGGCGCCGCCCTGGCCCTGTGCCTGATCCCGGGACTGCCCAAGCTGCCGTTCCTGCTCGTCGGTGCGCTGTTCCTCTTCCTGGCCACCCGCCTGACCGACGAGCCGGAGATCGACGAGGACGCCGAGGCAGCCGCGGCGGCCGCCGAGCTGGAACCCGCCCCGGACTCCCCCGAGGCGATCGCCGAGCGGATGCGGGTCGACCCGCTGGAGCTCGAGGTGGCCTTCGACCTGGTCGACCTGGTCGACACCGCGCGCGGCGGCGACCTGCTGGACCGGGTGAAGGCCCTGCGCCGGAAGGTCGCCATGGAGACCGGTCTGGTCATCCCGCTGGTGCGCACCCGGGACAACCTCGACCTGCCCTCCTCGCAGTACGTCATCTGGCTCAACGGCGTGCCGGTCGCCAAGGGCAGCTCCCCCGCCGGGACGGTGCTCGCCATCGGCGACGCGCTGGACGGGCTCCCCGGCAAGCCGACCCGCGAGCCGGTGTTCGGGCTCGCCGCCAAGTGGGTGCCCGCGGAGCTGCAGCGGGCCGCCGAGATGGCCGGGGCGACCGTGGTCGACCGCTCATCGGTCATCACCACCCACCTGGCGGAGGTCGTCCGGCAGAACGCTGCGGACCTGCTCGGGCGGGAGGACGTCCGCCTCCTCGTGGAGATGGTGCGCCGCTCCCACCCGGTCGTCGTGGAGGAGCTGACCCCGGCGCTGCTCACCCTGGGAGAGGTGCAACGCGTGTTGCATGCGTTGCTCGCCGAGGGTGTGTCGATCCGCGACCTGGTGCGCATCTTCGAGGCACTCTCTGTACGTGCCAAGCACTCGACCGAACTCGACGGACTGGTCGAGGCCACCCGGTCGGCACTGGGCTCGGCGATCAGCCAGCCCTACGTCACGCCGGACGAGCGGCTGCACGTGCTCACGCTGGAGCCCGGGTTCGAGCAGCGGCTGCTCGAGGCGGTCCGCCAGACCGAGATGGGCGCCGTCCTCGCCCTCGACGCCGGCGCGGTGGACGCCCTCGTCCACGGCTGCAGCGGCATGCTCGAGGAGGCCGAGCGGCAGGGCCTGTCCCCCGTCCTCGTCTGCTCGCCTCAGGTCCGCGCGGCGCTCGCGCGGCTGATGCGCCAGATCCTGCCCCGGCTGCCGGTCATCTCCTACGCGGAGGTGTCCCGGACGGCCCAGATCGAGTCGCTGGGAGTGGTGAGCGGTGCCGTTGCGATCCGTTGAGGCCGCCACGCGCGACGACGCGATCGCGGCCGCGCGCGAGCAGTTCGGGCCGCACGTCCGGGTCGTCGGGGTCCGGCGGGTCCGCTCCGGCGGGGTGCTGGGCTTCTTCGCCACCGAGCGGTACGTCGCCGAGGTGGCGCCCGACCAGTTCGTCCGCCCCGGCGCCCCCTCGCCGTCGACGGGCCCCACGCAGGCCACCCCCGTCGCCGCGTACGACTCCCCGCTGGCCTCGGCTGCTCCGGCCCGCGCCCGCACGACAGCCCCTGCCCGCAACGGCGCCGCCGCCTGGGCCGCGGAGGCCACGCGCCAGGCACCGGTGGAGCCGGTGACGTCCGGGGCCTCCTCCTGGCCCACCACGCCCGCTGCGCCCGCCGCGCCTGCTGCGGCCGCCGCGCCCGCTGCGCCCGCGGACGACGAGCGGATCGACGAGCTGGCCGGCCTGCTGGGCGGTTCGCCCGCCGGTACCGGCACTCCCGCCACCCCCGCAGCCCCCTCCACCGGGTACGGGCGGTCGTCGGCGTCCCGGGCCACCTTCCCGAAGGCGACGCGCGGAGCCGCGTCCACCCCGCGCACGCAGACGGCTCCGTCGCCGGCGAAGCAGCCGACCGCCGCCCGCGACGACGCGGAGGCCGCGCCCTCCCCGTTCACGGCGGCACTGGCCCGCATGGTCTCCGGGGATCGCGACGTGCGCCAGGCCGTCGAGGAAGCGCTGGCGCAGCCGGCGGAGCTCCACCCGGCCGCACAGGATCCGGTTCCGTTCACCGCCGAAGCCCCCGGCACGCCGGCGCCCCGCTCGTCCCTGGCCGCGGCCATTCGTTCAGCAGACCCGTCGACGCGGTCCCAGGCCGTGCACCAGGAGGAGTTCACGGTGAGAGATCAGGCCACCGCGCCGCCCTCCACGTCCACGACCGGAGCCGACGGCCTGCCCACCTGGGCGGCCCCTTCGCCGGAGCCCGCCGCGCCGGCGCCGTCCGCGCGGCAGGAGGAGATCGCGGAGGCGCTGCGGGACGCCCTGGCCCAGGGCCACTCGGACGAGGCCCTCGCCGGGATCCTGCGCAAGATGCTGGCCGGGGACTCCCCGCGGGAGGCGTTGACCGAGCCGGTCCAGGCCGAGCCCGTGCTGCCTGCGCTCGACCTCCCGGGTGCCGGTGACGCCTTCCTGCCGGAGCCGGTCACCACCACGCCCGAGCTGGTCGACCACGAGCCGGGCCGCAGCGAGCTCCCCGTCGTCGAGCCCGACCCCCTCGACACCCCGCTGTTCGCCTCGGTCGGCGAGCAGCCGGTCACCTCGTCGCCGCCCACGCCGGCACTCGTCGTGCCGGAGCCCGTCGGCGCCGTGTCGTCGTTCCCCCTCTTCGACGACCCCCTCCCGCCGGCGGCGCCCGCACCGACCTCCGCCGACCTCGGCTGGGGCAGCTCCGCCGCCGACACCGCGCTGTGGGGTGAGCCGGTCCTCGCTCGTCCCGTCGGCACCGACTCGCCCATCTGGGCCGACGTGCTGGGCGGGGCTCCCACGTCGCCGGCTCCGCTCGAGGTGGCCACGGTCGCCGGGGAGGCCGCGCTCGTCGTCGAGGACGGCGGTGCCGCGGTCGTCGACGAGTCACCGGTGCCGGCCGTCGAGGACGACTGGGTCCCGTTCGCCGTGGCCGAGGACGCCGTGGAGCTGCCCGCGGAGACCGCCGCGGAGGTCGTCGCCGAGGCCTCGCCCGCCGAGGCGACCGTGGCCGAGGAGGTCGTCGCCGCGGACGCGGTCGCCGAGGACGCCATCGCCGCGGACGCCACCGCCGCGGAAGCTCTCGGCGAGGAAGCCATCGCCGCGGACACGGTCGCCGAGGAGGTCGTCGCCGAGGAGGCCATCGCCGCGGACGCCGTCGCCGAGGAGGTGGCCGCCGCGGACGCCGTCGCCGAGGAGCCGCTGCTCGCCCGGACCGCCAGCGACCCCGCCCCGCTCACCCTGTCGTCGGACGCCACGACGGTCATGCCGCGGGTGTCCCTGCTGCCGCCGCTGCCCGGCGCGCGGGGTCGTGGGCTGCCCCCCGTGCCGCCGGCGTCGGGCCGCCCGGCGGTCCCCCCGTCACGCCCCGCCGCAGCCGGCCCGCGCGACGCCGCTGCCCGGGAGGCCGAGGGGACCCAGGCCGCACCCCGCACCCTGGCGACCGTCACGCGCCTCCCGGTGGGTCCCCTCATGGGCGACGACCACCCGGAGCTGGCCGGTATCGACGAGGACGCCGTTGTCCACCGGCCGGTTCCCGCCGCGCGGGCCGCCGACGTCCCCGCCGCCCCGGCGCCGTCGCGGCGGACCGGGCTCAGCCCCGCCGGCCCGCGCGAGATCGTCGCCCGGCTAAGCGAGCTGGGCCTGCCCCAGGACCTGCTGGCGGCGGATTTCGCCGGCCGGATCGAGGCGGAGGGCACCTACGCGGCGCTGACCCGCGTGCTGGCCGCGCGGCTGCCCGAGGCGCCGGAGCTCCCCACCGGAGCCGGTGAGGTGCTGTTCGTCGTGGGGCCCGGTGTCGAGGCGCTCCGCGCCGCGCGCGCGCTCGCCGTCTCCCTGCGGCTGGACCCCGACCGCGTGCAGTGGGCGACCCGCGGCGACCTCGCCGGACTCGCCCCCAAGGGCAGCCGGGTGACCACGGTCGACGCGGCCATCGACCGTCAGCACGAGGCGACCGACGTCGGCATGCTGACGATCGTCGCCGTGGACGCGCCGCTCCGCAGCGACTTCTACTGGATGTCGCAGATGCTGGCGATCTGGTCGCCGGCGTCGGTCTGGGCCGTCGCCGAGGCGACCCGCAAGCCCGAGGACCTCGAGGTGTGGCTCGGCGGGCTGCCCCGCGTCGACGCCCTCGTCGTGCAGGACACCGACCTCAGCGCCGACCCGGCGGCCGTGCTGCAGCGGCTGACCGTCCCCGTGGCCCTCCTCGACGGCGCCCGCGCGACCCCGCACCGCTGGGCCTCGCTGCTCTGCGAGCGCCTGGACAGCCCGCAGACATGAGCCCGTTCCGCTGGGACGTCCTGCTCGTCGGGCTCGTGCTGGCCGTCCCCGTGCTCGCGCTCGGCCTGCGCGGGGACTTCACGACCGAGGACATGGTGAACCGGCTGCCGTGGTGCCTGGCCGCCGGCTGGGTCGTCGTCGCGCTGGTCCGCGCCGTCGTCACACCACCCAAGCCCGCGCCCGAGGGCCGGCGACGGCCCGCCGCCCGGGCGACGCCGACGGAGGAGCCGGCCGACGCCGCCTGACCGGCTCCGGGGTCGAACTCCCGCTGTGCGAGCCGTGCCGGAGCCCACAGCGGGTGCCGCACCAGCGGAGCGGTCACCCGGCTCGCCGCTGGGCCCGCTCCACCGCCCGGCGCACCTTCGCGGCGAGGCGGTGCGGCACGGACAGCTCTGCCCACACCCAGCGGACGACGTGCCAGCCCTCGTCCCGGATAGCGTCCTCGCGGCGCTTCTCGGCGAAGACGGCGTCGCCGGGGTCCTGCCCCGGCCGCAGCAGCCGGCCGTACTTCACCCGCCCGTCGAACTCTCCCACCAGGAGGGCCCCTCCCAGGCGAAATCGGTGCGGGCGACCAGGTCCCCGCCGGCGGAGAGGACCTCGAACTGCAGCGCCGAGGGAGCCGGCTGCCAGCGCTGGAGGATCACCCGGCTGCGGCTCTCCCCGACGCTCTCGCTGCGGGCGTCCGCCGCAGCGACGGCTCGCGCCGCGCTCCGCGTCCCGGGAGCTCCGACGATGTCGAACAGCCGCGCGCGGAGCTCGTCGTAGGTCACGAGCCCCCGGTGCAGCGCGGCGTCGAGGGCGACCACGGCCGCCTCGTACCGCAGGGAGCGGGCGAGGTCGAGCAGGGTGCGGACGCGATCGGTGACCGGCACGCCGCCGACCCGGACCACCTCGTCGTCGCGGATGCGCGCCACGTGACAGCACAACACCCGGCTGCGGTCGGTCCACGAGCCCGGCGGCCGGGTGATGTGCACCCGGTCGAGCGCGACGTCCCACAGCGGGAGCCCGTGCAGCACGGCCGCCGACTGGTGGCTCACGACCGCCGGGCGGCGGAGCAGCGCCACGGTGGCCTCGACCAGGAGCGCGTGCTGCGCGGCCGGACCGGCGGGGAGGACGGCGTCCACGTAGGCCCCTCGGCGCAGCCGGCTCAGCTCCCCGGAGCGGACGGCCCGGGCCAGCTCGCCGTCGGACCAGCCCTCGGTCAGGGCGTCCCGGCGGAGACGGACGGGCGGGTGGAAGTGCGGGTCGGTCATCCTCCGACCGTCCGACGCGGCCCGCCCGGGTGACCAGGCCCGCGCCGGTCCGGTGGACGACGGCGGCGCCTGTGGACGCCCCGCTCCGGGGGTGTTCCCGCTGCTCCCGGGCCGTTGCAGAACCCGTGCAGCGGGAAGAACCACCCCCAGAGCGGCCGACGCGGCTGCTCAGGTCAGAGCGGCAGGTCCTCCAGCATCTCGGTCACCAGCGCCGCGATGGGCGAGCGCTCGGAACGGGTGAGCGTCACGTGCGCGAACAGCACGTGCCCCTTCAGCTTCTCGATGACCGCGGTGACGCCGTCGTGCCGGCCCACCCGCAGGTTGTCCCGCTGGGCGACGTCATGGGTGAGCACCACGCGGGAGTTGCTGCCCAGACGCGACAGCACGGTGAGCAGCACGCCCCGCTCCAGCGACTGCGCCTCGTCGACGATCACGAAGGAGTCGTGCAGCGAGCGGCCGCGGATGTGGGTGAGGGGCAGCACCTCGATCAGCTCCCGCGCGGCGATCTCCTCGAGCACCTCGCGGGACACCAGCGCGCCCAGGGTGTCGTAGACGGCCTGGGCCCAGGGCGACATCTTCTCGCCCTCGCCGCCCGGCAGGTACCCCAGCTCCTGACCGCCGACGGCGTACAGCGGCCGGAAGATGACCACCTTCTTGTGCGCCCGCCGCTCCAGCACCGACTCCAGCCCCGCGCACAGGGCCAGCGCCGACTTGCCGGTGCCGGCCCGACCACCGAGGGACACGATGCCGATCGCCGGATCCAGCAGCAGGTCCAGCGCGACCCGCTGCTCGGCCGAGCGCCCGTGCAGCCCGAAGGCCTCCCGGTCGCCCCGCACCAGCCGCACCTGCTTGTCCGGCGTGACCCGGCCGAGGGCCGAGCCGCGCGAGGAGAGCAGGACCAGACCGGTGTGGGTGGGCAGCTCGGCGGCGGCCGGCAGGAAGACCTCGCCGTCCTCGTACAGCACGTCGAGCTCGGCGTCCTCCACCGACACCTCGGCCATCCCGGTCCAGCCGGCGTCCACCGCGTCGAGCACGCGGTACTCGTCGGCGTCCAGCCCGACGGCCGCGGCCTTGACGCGCAGCGGCACGTCCTTGGTGACCAGGCAGACGTCCCGGCCCTCCGCCCGCAGGTTCAGCGCGACCACCATGATCCGGCTGTCGTTGCTGTCGTTCCGGAAACCGGCCGGGAGCACCGCGGGGTCGCTGTGGTTCAGCTCGACGTGCAGCGTGCCGCCGCTCTCCCCCACCGGCACCGGCGCGTCGAGCCTGCCGTGGGTGACCCGCAGGTCGTCGAGGATGCGCAGCGCCTGGCGGGCGAACCAGCCGAGCTCGGGGTGGTTGCGCTTGTCCTCCAGCTCCCCGATGACGACGAGGGGCAGCACCACGTCGGCGTCGCCGAAGCGCAGCAGCGCGCCCGGGTCGGACAGCAGGACGGAGGTGTCGAGGACGAACGTACGGCGAGTGGTCACGAGTCGGCTCCCGTGAGGCGACGCCCCGGTGACGAGGCGCACCCCTGCTCGAAGGTGGCCGGGCCCCGGCGCAGGAGCCGGGGACCGGCCCCTCTGGACGACGAACGCAGTCGCACCAACCGGGCCTCCCGTGGACGGCGAGGGGAGCTCGCCGTCCACTGCGGACGCTATGCCCGGGGGGTGACATCCACGTGACGTGCACCCCACGAGAAGGAGTGGATGTCACCCGGAGGCCTCATCCGTCGCAGCCGTCCCGCACGGACCGTCAGCTCGACTCGCGACGGAACCTGCGGACCCCGAACGCCCAGCCGAGGACCGCGAGCAACACCGTCATCGCGACCCCCCACCACGCGGTCGAGGTGCCGTACCCGCCCACGAAGAACTCACGGGCCGCCTCGACCACGTGCTTGAACGGGTTCACGTCGCTGACCGCCTGCAGCCACCCGGGCGCCAGGCTCATCGGCAGCAGGATGCCCGACAGCAGCACGAGCGGGAAGACGACAGCGTTGAGCAGCGGTGCGAACGCGTCCTCGCTCTTCAGCGTGAGCGCCAGGGCGTAGGAGACCGCCGCCAGCGCCGCACCGAGCAGGGCGACGACCAGCAGGGTGAGGACGACGCCGAGCACCGGCGCCCGCAACCCGAGCGGGATGGACACCAGCACCAGCAGCGCTCCCTGCGTCAGCAGGACGACGACGTCGCGCAGCACCCGGCCGAGGAGGAGGGCGGTGCGGCTGGCCGGGGTGACCCGCTGGCTCTCGATCACCCCCGCCCGCCACTCGGCGATCAGCCCGAAGCCCACGAACAGCGCCCCGAACATGCCCAGCTGCACGAGGATGCCGGGCACGAAGATCTGGTAGGCGTCGCCCGGACCCAGCTGACCGGCCAGCGGCTCGAGCAGCGGCCCGAACAGCAGGATGTAGAGGATCGGCTGCATCAGGCTGATCACCAGCCAGGCGGGGTTGCGCAGCGACATCCGCATGGCGCGGGCGAACACGGTTCCGGTGTCGCGCAGGAGGGTGTTCATCGCCCGGCCACCGCCGGAGCGGGGGGTGACGCCGGCGCGGCGCCGGACTCGCGCAGGGACCGGCCGGTCAGGCCGAGGAAGACGTCGTCGAGGCTGGGCCGGCGGCTCTCGATGCCGCTGACGGGGACGTCCGCGGCGTCCAGGGCCCGCACCAGCTCGACCAGCGCACGACCTCCGTGCGACACCCGGCCCACGACCCGGTCGGCGAGCAGCTGCGGCTGCTCGGCCCCCGGCAGTGCCTCGACCAGGCGGGCGACCTCCGCGGCCTGCTCCGGGCGCTCCACCATCACGGTGAGCACGTCGCCGCCCACCTGCGACTTCAGCTGGTCGGGAGTGCCCTCGGCGACGATCGCCCCGTGGTCGATGACGAGGATCCGGTCGCAGAGCGCGTCGGCCTCGTCCAGGTAGTGGGTGGTCAGGAAGACCGTCGTCCCGCGCTCCTCGCGCAGCCCGCGGATGTGCTGCCACAGGTTGGCCCGCGCCTGCGGGTCCAGCCCGGTCGTCGGCTCGTCGAGGAAGACGAGCTCCGGCACGTGGATCAACCCGACCGCGATGTCGAGGCGGCGGCGCTGGCCGCCCGACATGGCCTTGGGCTGGCGCTCCCAGAGCCCGTCGAGGTCGAGTTCGGCGAAGAGCCGCTGCCCGCGCTCGGTCGCCTCGGCGGTGCTCATGCCGTAGAGGCGGGCGTGGTCGACGACCTCTTCCCCGGCCCGCGCCTCCGGGGCGGTCGAGCCGCTCTGCGAGACGTACCCGATGCGGCGGCGGACCCCGACCGGGTCGGCCCGCAGGTCGCAGCCGGCCACGGTGGCGGTGCCCGCGGTGGGCTCCAGGAGCGTCGTCAGCATGCGCAGCGTCGTCGTCTTCCCGGCCCCGTTCGGGCCGAGGAAGCCGACGATCTCACCGGGGGCGACGTCCAGGTCGACCCCGACGACGGCGTGGACCTCCTGCTTGCGCTTGCGGAACGTGCGGGCGAGGCCGCGGGCGTGGATCACGCGCGAAAGCATCCCTCCGCCCGCCGACAGCTTCCACCGGTTTCGCCGACGGCGTCAGCGCCGACCCCTCACCGCCACCGGTCTGTGCCGTCGGACCGGCGGCGCAGCGCGGGACGCTCCACGGTGTCGGTGCGCTCGCCCGGCGGGGGCCACCGTCCCGCGTCCCGCGGTCGACCGTCCTCGGCCCACGGGTCGTCGGCCCGACCGTCCTCCGCCCACCTGTCGTCGACCCACCGGTCCTCGGCCTCCTCGTCGTGGGCCCACCTGTCCTCGGCCCACTCTTCGGCCGATCGACCGGGGCGCCGGGAACCCGCACCGCCGGCCCGCGACGCCCGCCGGGGCCGCAGGGCGACCAGCGCCCACAGGGCCGGGACCACCAGCACCGGCCACTGCACCGCGGGGTCGCCGAACCGGAGCATGCCGGCCACCAGCAGCAGGGCCAGCCAGCCCGCGGTCCACAGCCCCAGGAACCGCGCCTGCGCCGGGGAGCGGGCTGCCACGGGTCAGGCGGCCGGGATCTCGGCGGCGATCCGCTGCGGGGTCAGCGGCTCGTCGAGCAGACGGAGGAAGCGGTCGGCGACCGGCTGGTCCGCCGGGCGGGCGGCCAGCCACCGCGTCAGGAGGTCGAACCCCTCGACGTAGGTGGAGATGTATGCCCGCCACAGCGGGTCGGTGAGGAAGCGGATCTGCTGCCGCGCACGCTCGGGGCTCACCAGCGCCCACCGCTGCAGGTAGGCCGCCACCTCGTCGGCCCCGGCGCCCCGGTCGTGCAGCAGCACCGCGGCGTCCTGACGGACCCGGTTGAGCGGCGCGGCCGCCACCGCGATCCGCTCGGCCAGGTCGCCGTCGAACCGCAGACCGAGGTCGCCGAGGATCTCCGCCGACCAGCTCCCCCAGCCCTCCCCGATCGCCGCCGGGACGCCGAGGTCGGCGAGCCCCTCGGCCATGAGGCACTCGGGGGTGTTGACCAGGAAGACCGTGTGCTCGATCCGGCCGGCCCGCTCGACGAGCCCCTGCTCCTTGCGGCAGTGCTCGGTGTGGTGCCCGGGATAGGACTCGTGCGCCACCAGGTGCGCGAGCTGGGAGAGCCGGTGCGGCAGATCGGCGTTGATCGCGACGCGGGAGCGGTAGCCGCCCTCGTAGTAGTTGAACCCCGACCACGGCTTGTCGGTGACCACCTCGTAGCGGACCGTCTCGACCTCCGGGAGGCCGTACCGGCCACGCACCCGGTCGCGCAGCGCGCTGGACAGCGCCTGCACCGCGCTCTCCAGCCGGTCCGGCGGGCACTCCTCCCGACGCCGGTGCGCCGCGTACCGCTCCGCGAGCGACCCGTCGCCGGGCAGCAGGGCGTCCAGCTCGGTGTGTGCGGCGGCGTAGGCGGCCTCGTCCCCCAGCTCGACGTCGACCTGGAAGTAGGCGCGCACCTCCTCGACGAAGCCGACCGGCTCGCCGCTCATCTTCCGCGCGCTGCACTCCAGACCGGTCAGCTGCCCGCGCAGGAAGGACGTGCGCTCCTCGGGGAGCCCGGCGGCGTCCAGCTCGCGCTGCAGCTCCCGCGCGCGGTCGCGCAGCTGCCGCGGCGTGGGCGCCGGCTCGTCCTGCACCTGCGCGCGGATCCGGGGATCGCCGGTGTAGGCGTCGACGAAGCCGGCCTCCAGGCGGTCGAAGCGCAGCCCCAGCCGCACGTACTCCAGGGCGACGTCGAGAGCTCCCGCGGTCATGGCGGCCAGTCTCCCAGCCACCGTCACCCGCCGAAGCGGCGGTGCCGGGCCGAGTAGTCCCGCAGCGCCCGCAGGAAGTCGACGCGGCGGAAGTCGGGCCAGTAGACGTCGGTGAAGTGGAACTCGGCGTTGGCCGTCTGCCACAGCAGGAACCCCGACATGCGCTGCTCGCCGCTGGTGCGGATGACCAGGTCCGGGTCGGGCTGACCACGCGTGTACAGGTGCTCGGCGATGTGCTCGACGTCGAGCACCTCCACCAGCTCCTCCAGCGAGGTGCCGCGGGTGGCGTGCTCGGCCAGCAGCGAGCGCACCGCATCGGCGATCTCCCGCCGCCCGCCGTACCCGACCGCCAGGTTGACCGTCGCCCCGGGGCGGTCACAGGTGTCCCGCTCGGCCTGCTCGAGCACGGCGACCGTGCGCGCCGGCAGCACCTCCGGCGCCCCCATGCTGCGCACCCGCCAGCGCCGCCCCGGCCGGGACAGGTCGACGGCGACGTCCTCGATGATGGCCAGCAGCGCGTTGAGCTCGGATTCGGGCCGGCGCAGGTTGTCGGTGGAGAGCATGAACAGGGTGACCACCTGCACGCCGGCGTCGTCGCACCAGCCGAGCAGGTCGGCGATCTTCGCCGCGCCCCGGCGGTGCCCGTGCGCGACGTCCTCCAGCCCGATGGCGCGCGCCCACCGCCGGTTGCCGTCCATGATCACGCCCACGTGCCTCGGCACGTCCGCGCCTTCCAGCGCCCGCGCCAGGCGCCGCTCGTAGACCTGGATGAGTGCGTCACGGACCCGCCGGCGCACCCCCACGACGGTCACCCTAGTGACAAGGACCCCGCCCTACTCGCCACTCGCAGGCACGCGGCGAGCCACGGGTCACGGCCGCGCACGTCACAGCCGCCCCGGATGACGCCGCACCGGCCCCTCCGTAACCTCAGAGCATGAGCGTCCCTCCCAGCGATCGCACGTCCGTACGGGTGGAGGCCGACGGGGCGGAGCTGGAGGCCCCGGCCGAGCAGGCGGTCGCCGCCGTCGCCTCGGAGGGCCAGCAGGTCGAGCAGGCGTGGACCGCCGAGGACTTCGCCGACGACGACTGGGAGCACCCCGACACCCGGCCGCGCGCCCGCGGCTGGATCCACCTCTTCTCGTTCTTCGGCGCGATCGTCGCCGGTGCGGTGCTCATCCCGCTGGCCTCGGTCCAGGGCGCCCGCGCCGGGTGGTCGGTGACGGTCTACTGCCTCACCATCTGCGGGCTGTTCGGTATCAGCGCGCTCTACCACCGCCGTCGCTGGTCACCGCGCGGCTGGAAGATCATGAAGCGGCTCGACCACTCCATGATCTTCCTGTTCATCGCCGGCACCTACACGCCGTTCGCGCTGCTCGCCGTCGACCAGCCCACCGGCTTCTGGGTGCTCGGCGGGGTGTGGGCCGGCGCGCTGGCCGGCGTCACGCTCAAGATGAGCTGGCCGACGGCGCCGCGCTGGGTGGGCGTACCGCTCTACATCGGCCTGGGCTGGGTCGCGCTCTTCGTCCTCACCGACATCCTGCACATCGCCGGGGTCGCCTCGATGGTCCTGCTCGCCGTCGGCGGGGTGCTCTACACCGTGGGCGGCGTCGCCTACGCCGTGAAGCGCCCCAACCCGTGGCCGGGGACGTTCGGCTACCACGAGGTCTTCCACGCGATGACGGTCGTCGCGGCGCTCTGCCACTACATCGCCGTCTACTTCGCGGTGTTCAATTCCCCTTTCGTCTGAGTGATCTGTCGTCCTCCGGACGACACCGCGGCCAGGTGCCGTCCCGGCTCGCGCTGATCCCTGCCCGTCGCTTCTCGGGGACCCTCCGGGCCCCTCTCGGCACGACGCGGCGTTGCCGCGGTTCCCTCCTCCGCTCAGGTCACGTCCACCTTCGGGGATCCCTCCGGGACCCCGCTCAGGTGGACCGCGGCTGCGCCGCGACCCGTGGTCAGGAGAAGGGTGGACGGTCGTCCAGCCGGACCGAGAGCTTCCCGGCCGTGCGCCAGGCCCGGGCGACCGCGTCGCGGTCCTCGTCGGTGACCAGGTTGCCCATGACGCGCAGCGCCACCGTCATCAGCGGCCGTGAGCGCATGCCGACCGGGCCGGCCAGGGGCAGGAACCGGGGGACGGTGAGCAGCCCGGCCAGCCGCCGGGCGATGGAGAAGGCCTCGCCGTAGTGCCGCCGCAGGGTCGCCGGCCACGCCGCCGTCCAGTCGTCCTCGCCGAGCAGCCCGGCCAGGGTCCGGCCGGTCTCCAGGCCGTAGTCGATGCCCTCCCCGTTGAGCGGGTTCACGCAGCCCGCCGCGTCGCCCACGAGCGCCCAGTTGCGGCCGGCCACGCCGGACACCGCACCCCCCATGGGCAGCAGCGCGGAGGTCACGTCCCGGACCTTCCCGTCCAGCTGCCACTCCCCGCGCCGGGTCTCTGCGTAGAACTCCAGCAAGGACTTCAGCTGCACCCCGGCCGGCCGGCGCGCGGTCGCCAGCGTGCCCACCCCCAGGTTGACCTCGCCGGCCTCCCGGCCCAGTGGGAACACCCAGCCGTAGCCCGAGAGCAGCTCCCCCTCGGTGCCGCGCAGCTCCAGGTGCGAGCTGATCCACTCGTCGTCGCTGCGACCGGAGCGCACGTAGCTGCGTGCGGCCACCCCGTACGCGGTGTCGCGGTGCCACTCCCGGCCCAGCACCCGGCCCAGGGGTGAGCGGACGCCGTCGGCGACGACCAGCCGCCGGCAGGCGATCGTCGTCGTCCCGCCGTCGGCGTCCTCGAAGACGACCGCGCGCACCCGGTCCCCGTCGCGCCCGACGTCGACGGCCCGGGCTCCGTCGACCGGCGTCGCACCGGCGTCGAGCGCGACCTGCCGGATGCGCGCGTCCAGTTCGGTCCGGGGCACGGCGCTGCCGTGGTCCGGGAGCGCACCGCCCGGCCAGGGCAGCTGCCACTCGCGGCCGAACCCGGCGGCGCGCAGGCCGCGGTTGCGGGCCTTCGACCGCGCCCAGTCCCCCAGCCCCAGCTGGTCCAGCTCGGCGACCGCGCGCGGGGTCAGGCCGTCGCCGCAGGTCTTGTCCCGGGGGAACACCGCGGCGTCGGCCAGCACCACGTCGTGGCCGGCACGGGCCGCCCACGCAGCGGCAGCGGAGCCCGCCGGGCCGGCGCCCACCACGAGGACGTCGGTGGCGGCGGGAGCGGCGGCACTGGCTGGCACGCCGCCCAGTGTCCCCGAGCAGGTGAGCTGCCGGAGCGGCCGCCCTCCAGGAGCATGCGCCGAACGAGCGACGCGTGGGAGGAAGTGCGGTCTGCGCCGGAGGCGCCCTCGCCGGTGGGGTCAGCGCCGGTCGTCGCCCTCGCGCCGGGGGGCCTCGATGGCCAGCGGCGCGCGCCGCAGCGTGTCGAGCAGTTCCTGGCCGGGCTCGCGCTCCTCGACCAGCCCGGCCGGGGAGTCGGGGACGACGACCGGCGGCTCGCGGTCGGCCGGGTCGAAGCTGCGCGGCAGCCGGTTGAGGTGGCCGCTCATCGACTTGACCAGCAGGGCCGCGGCGATCAGGAGCACCACGATCAGGAACAGGCCGAGCGGGCCGGCCTTGCCGACGTCCTCGGGGGCCTGCTGCTGGGCGGCGGCCAGCAGGCTCAGGGTCGTGGTTCCGGTCATCGGGCGGTCACCTCGCTGCGGATGCCGGCGAACAGGTCGTCCTCCGGCGTGGGGGTGTCGACCAGCGAGCGGGCCAGCTCGTAGTCCTCGGTGGGCCACACCTGCTGCTGGGTCTCCACCGGGCACGCGAACCAGCGGCCCAGCGGATCGATCTGGGTGGCATGCGCGATCAGCGCGGCGTCGCGCACCGGGAAGTACTCGGCGCACGGCACCCGGGTGGTGACGCGGTGGGAGATGTCGTGCGCCGGATCCCACTTCTCCAGCCACTCGGCGTAGGGCGACTCCGCACCGGTCGCGAGGATCGCCTCGTGCAGCGCCTTCGTGCGCGGCAGCGTGAAGCTCATGTGGTAGTAGAGCTTGCTCACCTGCCACGGCTCACCCAGGTCGGGGTACCGGTCGGGGTCGCCGGCCGCCTCGAAGGCGTGCACCGAGATCTCGTGCGTCTTGATGTGGTCGGGGTGCGGGTAGCCGCCACGCTCGTCGTAGGTGGTCATCACCTGCGGCTTGAACCGCCTGATGAGCTCGACGAGGGGCGCCGCGGCCTCTTCCACCGGCACCAGCGCGAAGCACCCCTCGGGCAACGGCGGCAGCGGGTCGCCCTCGGGCAGCCCCGAGTCGACGAAACCGAGGAACTCCTGCTCGATCCCGAGGATCTCGCGCGCCCGCGCCATCTCCTCCACCCGGATCTGCGGGAGCCGCTCCCACACCTCGGGACGGTCCATCGCCGGGTTGAGCACCGAGCCGCGTTCACCGCCGGTGGCGGTGGCCACCATCACGCGAACGCCCTCGGCGACGTACTTCGCCATCGTGGCGGCGCCCTTGCTCGACTCGTCGTCCGGATGGGCGTGCACCGCGAGCAGGCGCAACTGGTCGGGTTGGGTCACGGGCACAGTGTCCCTCGCCGGGCGACGGGAGTGGCGGACACTCACCCGGGTGTGGCCGACGACTCGCAGGTCAGCCACCCGTCCGGGCGGAACGTGTCGTCAGTCACGCAACGATGCGCTACGGTTCCGCATCCGTCCGGGACCCGGCGCAGCGGTGCATCTGCCCGCGCCGCGGTGTTAGCTTGGCCGGATCGACCACGGTCGTCCCACACCAGGACGACGCACCCGATTTCCCAGGAGTTCTCCCCCGTGTCCACCCCCACTGACGAGCAGGACCAGGGCATCTGGCTCACCCAGGAGGCCCACGACCGGCTGAAGGCCGAGCTCGACCAGCTGGTGGCGAACCGCCCGGCCATGGCCGCCGAGATCAACGCCCGCCGCGAGGAGGGCGACCTCAAGGAGAACGGCGGCTACCACGCTGCCAAGGAGGAGCAGGGCAAGCAGGAGGGCCGGATCCGCCAGCTCACCGACCTGCTCCGCAAGGCGCGGGTCGGTGACGCCCCGAAGACCGCCACGAACGCCGCCCTCGGCACGGTGATCACGATCAAGTTCGCCGGGGACGACGAGACCGAGAAGTTCCTGCTCGGCTCGCGCGAGATCGCCGGCACCACCGACCTCACCGTCTACTCCCCGGAGTCGGCGCTCGGCTCGGCGATCATGGGCGCGGAGCCCGGCACCTCGGTGACCTACCAGACGCCGAACGGCAAGGACATCACCGTCGAGGTCGTCGCGGTCGAGCCGTTCGTCCCCTGACGGGGTGGGCGAGGAAGACGTGGTAGCGCCTCGCGCTCGCTCCCGGCGGGCGGAGAACACCGGTTTCCCGTGCGTGCACTGCACGACGCCGGTGCCGGCCAACACCGACGGGCACTACCGCAACCACTGCCCGTACTGCCTGTGGTCGCTGCACGTCGACGACCTGCCGGGTGACCGGGCGAGCGAGTGCCGGCAGCCGATGGAGCCGATCGGGCTGGTGGAGAAGTCGGGCAAGGGCTGGCAGGTGGTCCACCGCTGCACGGCGTGCGGCCACCGCCAGCCCAACCGGCTGGTACGCGACGGGGACGCCCCGGACGACCTGGACCTGGTCCTCTCGCTGCCCTGGCTCTGAGCGACGGCCCCCACCGCGCCGGCGCCCCGGGCCCTGCGCCACCCGCGGGACGCCCCCCGCCCGTGCGCCGCTGTCGGAGTCGAACCCACGCCCCGGGGGTCCTGCACGACCCCCGGAGCCGAGGGAACACCCCCCCAGTGCGCTCAGGCGACCGGGGCCAGCCCGCGCCTGCGCAGCAGCGGTGCGGGGTCGGCCTCCCGGCCGCGGACCGCGCGGAAGGCAGCCAGCGGGTCCACCGAACCGCCCACCGCGAGCAGCCGTTCCCGGAAGAGGTCCCCGTTCTCCCGGCGCAGGCCGCCGTTCTCCTTGAACCACTCCACGGTGTCGGCGTCGAGCACCTCCGACCAGATGTAGGAGTAGTAACCGGCCGAGTAGCCGCCGGCGAAGACGTGCTGGAAGTACGTCGTCCGGTAGCGCGGCAGCACCAGCTCCGAGGCCACGCCCGCAGCCGCGAGGGCCGCCCGCTCGAACTCCACCGGGTCCCCGATCTCGCTGTCGGGCGTGAGGCGGTGCCAGGCCTGGTCCAGCAAGGTGGCGGCCAGGTACTCCAGCGTGCCGAAGCCCTCACCCCACAGCTGCGCGGCGTCGATCGCCTCCACCGCCGATGCCGGCAGCGGCTCATCGGTCTCCACGTGCCGGGCGTAGTGCGCCAGGACCTCGGGCCAGAGCGCCCACATCTCGTTGACCTGGCTGGGGAACTCCACGAAGTCCCGCGGCACGGCGGTGCCCGCGAACCGCGGGTAGGTCACCGAGGAGCTCAGCCCGTGCAGCGCGTGGCCGAACTCGTGGAAGAGCGTGTTCACCTCGTCCAGGGTCAGCAGCGTCGGCCGGCCGTCCGGGGCGCGGGTGACGTTGAGGTTGTTGACGACGACCGGGCGGGTCCCCAGCAGCCCGGACTGGCGGACGAACGAGCTCATCCACGCCCCGCCGCGCTTGCCCTCCCGGGCGAAGAAGTCGCCCAGGTACAGCCCGACCTCCGTCCCGTCGGCGTCGGTGACCTCCCAGACCCGGACGTCGGGGTGGTAGCCGACGAGGTCGGGCCGGGAGGTGAACCGGAAGCCGTAGAGCAGCTCGGCGGCCCGGAAGACGCCGTCGACCAGCACCCGGTCGAGCTCGAACCACGGCCGCAACGCCGTGGTGTCGACCGCGTAGCGCTCGGCCCGCACCCGCTCGCTGTAGTAAGCCCAGTCCCAGGCCGCGAGCTCGACACCGTCGCGGGTGGCCAGCTCGCGCAGCACCTCGGCCTCGGCCTCGGCGTTCGCCACCGACGCCGGCACCATCGAGCGCAGCATCGCGTCGACCGCGGCGGTGGTCCGCGCGGTCGAGTCGGCGAGCACCAGGTCGGCGTGGGTCTCGAAGCCCAGCAGCCGCGCCCGCTCGGCCCGCAGCCGGGCGATGCGCTCGGCGACCGGTCGGTTGTCGTGCTCCCCCGCCGACGCCCGGCTCACCGACGCCTCGAACACCCGGCGTCGCAGCCCTCGGTCGCGGAGCTTGGCCAGCACCGGCTGACCGGTGGGCAGCACCAGGGTGAGCAGGTAGCCGTCGAGCCCGCGGTCGGTGGCCGCGCGCGCCGCGGCCGCCACCTCCTCCTCGCTCAGCCCGTCGAGCTCCCGGGCATCCTCGACCCGCACCGCCGCTGCCTCCGTGGCCAGCTGCAGGTTCTGCCCGAACGTCGTCGAGAGCTCTGAGAGCTCCTGGTTCAGCTCGCCGAGCCGGGCCCGGCCGCCGTCGTCGAGCCGGGCGCCGGCGAGCACGAAGTCGAGGTGGTACCGCTCCACCAGCCGCACCGACTCGGCGTCCAGGCCGGCGGTGTCCCGGGCGGCGTGCACGGCGTCGATGCGGGCGAACAGCGCCGGGTCCAGCCGCAGGGCGTCGTCGTGGGCCGCGGCGAGCGGGGCGATCTCGCGCTCGATCTCCCGCAGCCGCGGCGTCGCCACCGAGGAGGAGAGGTTGCCGAACACCGACCAGGCCCGGTCGAGCAGCGCGCCGGACCGCTCCAGCGCCACGACCGTGTTCTCGAACGTCGGCTGCTCGTCCGACCCGACGATGGCCGCCACCTCCCGGCGCTGCTCGACCATCCCGGCGAGCAGCGCCTCCCGGCAGTGCTCGAGGGTGATGTCGGCGAACGGTGGCAGCCGGAACGGCAGCTCGGACGGGGCGGCGAGGGGGTTGTCGGCGGCGAGTGCCTCGGGAGTGCTCATCACCGCCATTACATCGCGATCCTCCGGATCGCACCGCCAGCACATCGCGATCCTCCGGATCGCACCGCCAGCACATCGCGATCCTCCGGATCGCACCGCGGCCAGTTGCCGTCCCCGACCTGCGCTGAGCCGATTCGTCGCGCCTGCGCGGGGCCCTCCGGGCCCCACTCGGCGCGACCGGACAGGTGCAGATCGGGGGCAGCAGGCCTCTGTCTCAGCGGCCGGCGGCGTGCCGGTAGGTGCGCACCGACAGCGGCACGAAGATCGCCAGGATGAGCACCACCCAGATCAGCGTGTAGAGCACCGGGTTCTGCAGCGACCAGGCGTCCGGCGTCGGCGCCAGTGGCGAGGTGTTGCCGAAGAGGTTCCGGGCAGACTGGACCACCGCCGACACCGGGTTCCACTCGGCGAAGGTGCGCAGCACCGACGGGAAGGACTCCAGCGGGACGAACGTGTTGGCCACGAACGTCAGCGGGAAGATGACGATGAAGCTGGCGTTGTTGACCACCTCCGGGGTCCGCACGAGCAACCCGACCATCGCCATGAGCCAGGAGACGGCGTAGGCGAACAGCAGCAGGACCAGGAACCCCGCGATCGCCTCCCCGACCGAGGAGTGGATCCGCCAGCCGACCACCAGGCCGGTCAGCGCCATCACCGTGATCGAGATGATGTTCAGCCCGGCGTCGGCGACAGTGCGGCCGATCAGGACCGCCGAGCGGGACATCGGCAGCGAGCGGAACCGGTCGATCAGGCCCTTCTGCAGGTCCTCGGCCAGGCTGGCTCCGGTGGTGGTGCTCCCGAGCACGATGGTCTGGGCGAAGATGCCGGGCAGCAGGAACTCGCCGTAGCTGGTCCCCGGGGGCAGCTGGATGGCTCCGCCGAACACGTACCGGAACAGCAGCACGAACATGATCGGCGACAGCGTCGCGAAGACGATCAGGTCGGGCACGCGCTTGACCTTGATCAGGTTCCGCTTGGTGATGACGACGCTGTCGGACAGCGTCGCGGCCATGCTGCTCATCGGGCACCTCCGGTGACGACCGGCTCGGCCGTCGTCCCGTCGTCGGTGGCGACCTCCTCGGCCGCGCGGCCGGTCAGCGCCAGGAAGACGTCGTCCAGGTCGGGCCGGCGCAGCCCCACGTCGAAGATCTCCGGCATCCGGCCGTCGAGCCGGCGCAGCGCCTCGGCGAGCACCTCCGCGCCGCCGCTCACCGGCAACGACAGCCGACGGGCCGGCACGTCGACCACCGGGTCCTCCACGGCGAGCGGGCGCAGCCGCGCCACGACGTCGGGCAGCACGGCGGCGTCGGTGACCGTCAGCTCCAGCCGCTGCCCGCCCACCTGGGCCTTGAGCTCGTCGGCGGTGCCGCGGGCGATGACCCGGCCGCGGTCGATGACGACCATCCGGTCGGCCAGCCGGTCGGCCTCCTCCAGGTACTGGGTGGTGAGCAGGATCGTCGTCCCACCGCCGGCGAGGTCGGCGATGAACTCCCACATGGCCAGCCGGCTGCGCGGGTCCAGCCCGGTCGTCGGCTCGTCGAGGAAGAGCACGCGCGGGCGGGCGATCAGCGAGGCCGCGATGTCCAGCCGCCGGCGCATGCCACCCGAGTAGGTCTTCGCGGGCCGACCGGCCGCGGCGGAGAGGTCGAAGCGCTCCAGGAGCTCACCGGCCCGCTTCCGCGACTCGGCCTTGCCGAGCCGGTACAGCCGCCCCACCATCTCCAGGTTCTCGAACCCGGTGAGGTACTCGTCGACGGCGGCGTACTGGCCGGTGAGCCCGATCGCCGCGCGCACCCGGTCGGCGTCCCGGGCCACGTCGAGCCCGACCACCTCCGCCCGGCCCTCGTCCGCGGTCAGCAGCGTGGTGAGGACGCGCACCACCGTCGTCTTGCCCGCACCGTTCGGGCCGAGCAGCCCGAGCACCGAGCCCTCGGCCACCGTCAGGTCCACTCCGTCGAGCGCGGTGGTCGCACCGAAGCGCTTGACCAACCCCTCGACGACGATCGCGTCGGTCATGGCGCGGACGCTAGGTCCGCCCACCGACAGTTCCCCACCGCTTTTCTCCGTCGCGTACATCCGCCGGCTCCTCCGTCGCGCCCCGCAGGTGCGGGACGGCAACCAGGACCGCCGGGGACCGGGGAACTCATCGGTCCGGCCGCGGCTATTCCGGCGTGACGGCGTACCCGGCCGCGCGCAGCGCCCCGATGACCTCCCCGGCGTGCGCGGGCCCGCGGGTCTCGACGACGACGAAGACCTCCACCTCGCCGATGCCCAGGCGCGTCGAGGTCCGCTCGTGCTCGACCTCCAGCACGTTGGCGCCCACCGCGGCGAGCTCGGCGAGGACGGCGGCCAGCGACCCCGGCCGGTCGGGGACGCGCAGCCGCAGCGAGAGGTAGCGTCCGGCCGCGGCCATGCCGTGCTGCACGACCTTCAGCAGCAGCACGGGGTCGATGTTGCCGCCGGAGACGACGGCGACCAGCGGGGGCTCGAACGCCCGCGGATCGGCGAGGACGGCGGCGACCGCGGCCACCCCCGCGGGCTCGACGACCAGCTTCGCCCGCTCCAGGCAGAACAGCAGCGCCCGCGAGAGGTCCTCCTCGCTGACCGTGCGCACCTCGTCGACCAGTCCCCGCACGTGGGCGAAGGTCAGGTCGGTGGGACACGGGACCGCGATCCCGTCGGCCATGGTGGACATCGACTCCAGCGCGACCGGCCGCCCGACGGCCAGGGAGCCCGGGAAGGCGGCGGCCTCCTCGGCCTGCACGGCCACCACCCGGACGTCGGGACGGCGTTCCTTCACCGCAGCCGCGATACCAGAGACCAGCCCGCCGCCACCGGCGCAGACCAGTACCGTCGCCAGCTCCGGGCACTGCTCGAGCACCTCCAGCCCGACGGTGCCCTGGCCCGCGATCACGTCCGGGTGGTCGAAGGGGTGGATGAACACCGCGCCGGTGCGCTCGGCGTGCTCCGCCGCGGCCAGCAGCGGCTCGGCCAGCGACTGGCCGAACATCTCGACGCGCGCGCCGTACGCCTCGGTGGCCGCCACCTTGGGCAGCGGTGCGCTCCCGGGCATGTAGACCGTCGCCTCGGCGCCGAGCAGCCGGGCGGCGAGGGCAACCCCCTGGGCGTGGTTGCCGGCGCTGGCGGCGACCACGCCGCGGGCCCGCTCCTCGTCGGTCAGCCGCGCGATCCGGGTGTAGGCGCCGCGGAGCTTGAACGAGCCGGTGCGCTGGAGGTTCTCGCACTTGAGCCAGACCGGGCCCCCGACGCGGTCGGCCAGCCCCCGGGAGTGCTCCAGCGGGGTGCGTCGGACGACGCCGGCGAGGAGCTCCGCCGCCGCCGCGACGTCGGCACCGCTGACCAGGGGAGGACCGCCGGAACCTGCCATGCGTCGATCCTGGCAGGGGCCGTCGTCCGCGACCGACCAGGACGCGCGCGGCCGTCGTACCGTGGCGGGGGTGACGGACACCCCGGGTGCCACCACCGCACCGGCCACCCCCTCCCCCGCACCCACGACGCTCGGCGAACTACGCGCGACCGGCGCCACCTCCCGCCCGGTCAAGGCCGAGATCCGCGCCAACCTGCTCGCCCGCCTGGCTGCCGGCGAGCCCACCCTGCCCGGCATGGTCGGTTTCGAGGAGACCGTCCTGCCCGAGGTCGAGCGGGCCCTGATCGCCGGCCACGACCTGGTCCTGCTCGGCGAGCGCGGCCAGGGCAAGACCCGCCTGATCCGCACGCTCGTCGGCCTGCTCGACGAGTGGACCCCGGTGCTGGTCGGCAGCGAGCTGAACGAGCACCCGCTGCGCCCCATCAGCGTCTGGGCGCACCGGCAGATCGCCGAGCACGGTGACGCCACCCCCGTCGGCTGGCTGCACCGCAGCGAGCGCTTCGGCGAGAAGCTGGCCACGCCGGACACCAGCGTCGGCGACCTGATCGGCGACGTCGACCCGATCAAGGTGGCCGAGGGGCGCACGCTGGGCGACCCGGAGACCGTGCACTACGGGTTGGTCCCCCGCACCAACCGGGGCATCTTCAGCGTCAACGAGCTGCCCGACCTGGCCGAGCGCATCCAGGTCGCGCTGCTCAACGTGTTGGAGGAGCGCGACATCCAGATCCGCGGCTACCGGGTGCGGCTGCCGCTGGACCTGCTGCTGGTCGCGAGCGCGAACCCGGAGGACTACACGAACCGCGGGCGGATCATCACCCCGCTCAAGGACCGGTTCGGCGCCGAGGTGCGCACCCACTACCCCATCGAGCTCGCCGACGAGATCCGCCTGCTGGAGCAGGAGGCGCAGACCGGCGGGCTCGGGGCACCGAGCGGGCAGGACACCCTCGACGCGCCCGTCGTGCCGGCGCACCTGGTCGAGATCGTCGCCCGGTTCACCCGGCTCGTCCGCGAGTCCAGCCACGTCGACCAGCGCTCCGGGGTCAGCGCCCGGTTCGCCATCGCCGGGCTGGAGACCGTCGCCGCCTCCGCCGTCCGCCGGGCCGCGGTCGCCGGCGAGACCCGGCCGGTCGCGCGGGTGGTCGACCTGCCCAGCATCGTCCCGGCCAGCCGCGGCAAGGTCGAGTTCGCCGACGCCGGTGCCGACCCCGACGACGACCGCGAGCTGGAGATCCTGGAGCACCTGCTGCGCCAGGCCACGGCGCAGACGTTCCGCGCGCGGTGCGCGGGCCTGGACCTCACCGGCCTGCAGGAGCACTTCACCGGCGGGGAGACCGTCGAGTCCGGCGACCTCGTCCCGGCCCCGGCCCTGCTGGGCCAGCTGGGCACCGTCCCGAAGCTCGCCGAGCTGCTCGGCCGGCTCGGGGTGCCCGAGGGCGACCAGTCCGCCGAGCAGGCCGCGGCCGCCGTGGAGTTCGCCCTGGAGGGCCTGCACCTCACCCGGCGGCTGGCGAAGGACACCGACGGCGGCCGCACGGTCTACGGAGCCTGAGGTGACCACGCGCCGCCCGCGCGGCTACCGGTACGGCGCCTGGCGGGGCGGTCCCGACCCGCTGGCCCCGCCGTACGACCTCGGCGACGCCGTGGACGAGATCGGCGACTCGGTGCTCGACGGCAGCGGCGTCCGGGAGGCGTTGCGCGAGCTGCTGCGCCGCGGCACGCAGGGCCGGCGCGGCCTGGACGAACTGCGCCGGCAGGTGCGCGACCGACTGCGCTCGGCACGCACCGCCGGGCGGATGGACGGCACCCTGCAGGAGGTGCGCGAGCTGCTCGACCGCGCCGTGCAGGCCGAGCGTCGGGAGCTGTTCCCCGATCCGGACGACGCCGCACGGCTCGCCGAGGCCGAGCTGGACGCGCTGCCCGAGGACACCGCGGGCGCCGTCCGCGCGCTCAAGGACTGGTCGTGGCGCTCGGCGGAGGGCCGGGAGGCCTACGAGCAGATCCAGGACCTGCTGCGCCGGGAGGTGCTCGACAGCTCCTTCGCGTCGATGAAGCAGGCCCTGGAGAACGCCTCCGAGGGCGACATGCAGGCGGTCAAGGACATGGTCGCCGACCTCTCCCGGCTGGTCGACGCGCACAACCGCGGCGAGGACACCGACCAGCAGTTCGCCGACTTCATGGACCGGCACGGCCAGTTCTTCCCGGACGACCCGGAATCCGTCGAGGA
Source organism: Blastococcus sp. SYSU DS0828 (assembly GCF_054050975.1). Taxonomy (NCBI): domain Bacteria; kingdom Bacillati; phylum Actinomycetota; class Actinomycetes; order Geodermatophilales; family Geodermatophilaceae; genus Blastococcus; species Blastococcus sp. SYSU DS0828. The sequence continues at coordinate 35,482 of NZ_JBJHAK010000012.1, forward strand.
GCTGATCAACTCGCTGGCCCGCCGGGCGGCGGCGCAGCAGCGGATGATGGCCGGCCTCTCCCCCGAGCAGCGGGCCGAGCTGGCCGAGCTGATGGCCCAGACGATGGAGGACATGGGGCTGGCCAGCGAGATGGCCCACCTCTCCGACGCGCTCCGCCAGGCCCGCCCCGACCTGCCCTGGGGGCAGCGCGGCCAGGTGCCCGACGGCGAGCAGGCGCTGGGCATGGGCGACGCCACCACCGCCGTCGCCGAGCTCGCCGACCTGGAGGCGCTGTCCAACCAGCTGTCGCAGGGCTACGCCGGGGCGTCCCTCGCCGACGTCGACGAGGAGCTGCTCGAGCGCGCGCTGGGCCGCTCGGCCGCCGACGACCTCGCCACGCTCCGGCAGCTGGAACGCGAGCTCGAGCGGCAGGGCTACCTCAACCGCAGCGAGGGGCGGCTGGAGCTCTCGCCCAAGGCGGTCCGCCGACTCGGAGCCACCGCGCTGCGCCGGGTGTTCGCGCAGCTGGACGCCACCGGTCGCGGCGAGCACGACGTCGCCGACGCCGGCGCGGCCGGGGAGCTGACCGGTGGCTCACGGGAGTGGCGGTTCGGCGACGAGCAGCCGCTGGACGTCGTCCGCACCGTCCGCAACGCGGTGCTGCGGACGGCGGGCGAGCCGCGCCGGGAGGGGCAGCGGCGGGTCCGCATCGCCGTCGAGGACTTCGAGGTGGTGGAGACCGAGCGGCGCACCGGCGCCGCCGTCGCCCTGCTGGTCGACCTCTCCTACTCGATGGCGCTGCGCGGCACGTGGGGCGCGGCGAAGTCGACGGCGATGGCGCTGCACTCGCTGGTGACGACGCGGTTCCCGCAGGACGCCATCGAGATCATCGGCTTCTCCTCCACGGCCCAGGTGCTGCGCCCGGAGACGCTCGCCGAGCTGAGCGTGGACACCCTGCAGGGCACCAACCTGCAGCACGGCCTGATGCTGGCCCGCCGGTTCCTCGCCCGGCACCGCGACGCCGAGCCGGTGGTGCTGGTGGTCACCGACGGGGAGCCGACCGCCCACCTGGAGGACGACGGGACCCCGTACTTCTGCTGGCCGCCGATGCCCGAGACGATCGCCCGCACGGTGGCCGAGGTGGAGCGGGTCGCCCGCTCCGGCGCCACGGTGAACGTCTTCGCCCTCGACCCCGATCCCGGGCTGGTCCACTTCGTGCACGACCTCACCCAGCGGGCCGGCGGGCGGGTGTTCACTCCCGACAGCGAGCGGCTCGGCGAGTACGTCGTCGCCGACTACCTGCGCACCCGCCGCGGCCGCCGCGTGCGCTAGCTCATGGCGACGTGCTGGAACGGCCCCGTCCAGGGCACCGCCCTGAGCTCGCGAACGGCGGGGAGGACGGGGTCCTTCTGGGGGTCCTCTTTCAGCGGCTGGAGCTGATCCCCGGGATCCGCCCCGCCCGGAAGGCGTTGACGAAGAGCCGGTGGTCCTCCTGCGTGCGGTGCGCGTAGTCGTGCGCGAAGGCGACCAGGTCGGCGACGAACTCCTCCCGCCGGTCGCCGAGCATCGCGGTGATCGCCTCCTCGGTCTGGAACGGCACGAGGGTGTGGTCGCTGTCGGCGTCGCCCACGCAGTGCAGCTTCGCCGTCGCCCGCCCGAGCTGCTCCAGGACCGGGCGGATGTCGGCGGGCTCGGTGAGGTCCTCCCACTCGAGGTCGAGCTCGTAGGGCGACAGCTCCGCGACGACGAAGCCCGTGCCGCGGATGTCGGTGTAGCCCAGGAACTGGGAGGCGTGCGACTGCAGCGCGCGCCGGCTCAGCGCCGTCCGGTGGCCCTCGTGCTCGAAGTACCCGCGGATGCGCGGGTCGTCGACGACCCGGCCGGGGGCGGGCACGTTGCCCTGCTTGACCGAGAGCACGACGTCGTTCTCCAGCGCCTGGTCGTAGCCCTCCAGCAGCACGTTGTAGGCCGGCAGCCCCGCGCTGCCGATGCCGAAGCCACCGGTGCCGATGAGGTCCTTGACGTCGTAGGCGACCTCGCGCCGCCAGGGCCGGGGCGGCAGCGTCGCCTTGTACCGCTCCAGCGCCGCGAGCACCTCCTGGTGCTCGGCGTCGTCCAGCCGGCGGTTGCGCGCGGAGTCCGCGAAGCGGCGCGCGTCGCCCTCGACCACGGTCATCCGCTGCAGCAGCCCCAGGCGGGTGCGGGTGGCCGTGCGGCGGATCAGCTCGTGCACGGCGCCGTGGGTGTTGCCGGCCACCAGGGCGAACTCGCGGTCGGCGTCCGACCGGGTGAAGGCCGCCACCTGGTCGAGCCACGCGCGCAGGTAGACGGCGAGCAGTTCACTGATCACCTCGTCGGAGAACGCCTTGCGCCACGCCATGAGCGCGAAGCTGGCGACGAAGCGGCGCAGGTCCCAGCTGACGTGCCCGAGGTACGCCTCGTCGAAGTCGTTGACGTCGAAGACGATCCGGCCGTTGGCGTCCATGTACGTGCCGAAGTTCTCCGCGTGCAGGTCACCGTGGATCCACACCCGGGACGTCCGCTCGTCGCACCAGCGATCCTCGGACGTCGCCATGTCCGCGTAGAACAGTGGGGCGCTGCCCCGGTAGAAGGCGAACGGATCGGCTGCCATCTTGCGGAACTTGGTGCGGAAGGCGTCCGCATCGGCGTCCATGAGGTCACCGAACGCCTCGACCAGGACGCGAACGATCTGCCGCGTCCGCTCGTCGGTCGGGGTGGAGGAGCTCATACCAGGGAGGGATGGGGGCACAGGTTGCACCGTAGGGGGCCGATAACGTCGGTGGTGCCCCGATGACGTCGGCACCGACCAGGGAGGGAGGGATCATGACGCGTACCGCGACGGCCCGACGACTGGCCACCGGTGCCGCCTACGGCGGCGGTGGGGTCGGGCTGGCCGGAGCTGCCCTGGTCGCCCTCCTCCGCGAGGAGGCGCGGGCGGCCCGCCGCAGGGTCGAGGCCCGCACGTACAAGGAGGACCCCCCGTCGGGCGACGGCATCTACGGGCGGGGCGGCGGCGAGCCGATCGTGCTCGCGGTGCTGGGCGACTCCAGCGCCGTCGGGCTGGGCGTGCACCGCGCCGCCGAGACCCCCGGCGTGCTCGTCGCCGCGGGGCTGGCCGAGCTCGCCGAGCGCCCCGTGCAGCTGGTGCGGCTGGCCAAGTCCGGCGCCCGCGCCGCCGACCTCGAGGTGCAGGTCGACCGCGCGCTGGCCGAGCGCCCCGCGGTCGCGGTCATCATGATCGGCGCCAACGACGTCACCGCCCGCACCCCCACGTCGGTCTCGGTCGGCCACCTCACCGACGCCGTCCGGCGGCTCACCGCTGCCGGCTGCGAGGTCGTCGTCGGCACCTGCCCCGACCTGGGGACCATCCGGCCGATCGCGCAGCCGCTGCGCACGCTGGCCCGACGCTGGAGCCGGCAGATGGCCGCGGCGCAGACCATCGCCGTCGTCGAGGCCGGGGGCCGCACCGTCTCCCTCGGCTCGCTGCTGGGCCCGGCCTTCGCCTCGGACTCCAGCATGTTCAGCGTCGACGAGTTCCACCCGAGCGCGGCCGGCTACGCGGCGGCGGCGGCGGTGCTGCTGCCCTCGGTCGCCGACGCTCTCGGCGTGTGGCCGGCGCGCGCCGACCGCGGCCTGCGCTCGCTGCGCCGCCAGACGGTCAAGCCGGTCGCCCGCGCCGCGGCCCGGGCGGTCAACCGTCCCGGTACCGAGGTCCAGGCCGCCGAGGTGGCCGGCTCGGAGACCGGTCCCCGCGGCCCGTGGGCGCTGCTGCGCCGCCGCCGGCCGACGGGGGTGCCGACCCCGGAGCAGGCCGAGCACGCCGAGAACGACCCGCTCGCCGGGCGGACGAGGTGACCCCGGCCACACCGGCGTCCTCCTGACCTGGGGCCCCTCCCCAGGCGGCCGGGCCGGGGTAGTTTCCGAGGTGACCGACGTCCGGCGCGCCGCGTCCGGACCCCCTCATCGTGGAGGAACCATGCCCGAAGCAGTCATCGTCTCGACCGCGCGTTCCCCCATCGGCCGCGCGTTCAAGGGGTCGCTCAAGGACATGCGGCCCGACGACCTCGCCGCCGCGGTCATCCGGGCCGCGCTCGACAAGGTGCCCGCCCTCGACCCGCGCGACATCGACGACCTCATGCTGGGCTGCGGCCTCCCCGGTGGGGAGCAGGGCTACAACATGGGCCGCGTCGTCAGCGTGCTGCTGGGCATGGACCACCTGCCCGGCACGACGATCACCCGCTACTGCTCGTCGTCCCTGCAGACGACCCGCATGGCCATGCACGCCATCAAGGCCGGTGAGGGCGACGTCTTCATCTCCGCCGGCGTGGAGACCGTCTCGCGGTTCGTGAAGGGCAACAGCGACTCGCTGCCCGACACGCAGAACCCGGTGTTCGCCGACGCCCAGGCCCGGGTGGCCAAGGTCGCCGAGAGCGGCGCCGACTCCTGGACCGACCCGCGGGAGAACGGCGACGTCCCCGACGTCTACATCGCCATGGGGCAGACGGCGGAGAACCTGGCGCTGCTCAAGGGCGTCACCCGCCAGGAGATGGACGAGTTCGCCGTCCGCAGCCAGAACCTCGCCGAGGAGTCGATCAACAACGGCTTCTGGGAGCGGGAGATCACCCCGATCACCCTCCCCGACGGCACCGTCGTCTCGAAGGACGACGGCCCGCGCCCCGGCACCACCCTGGAGGGCATCTCCGGCCTCAAGCCGGTCTTCCGCCCCGACGGCCGGGTGACCGCCGGCAACGCCTGCCCGCTCAACGACGGCGCGTCGGCCGTGGTGGTCATGAGCGACACCAAGGCCCGTGAGCTCGGCCTGACCCCGCTCGCCCGCGTGGTCTCCACCGCGGTCACCGGGCTCTCGCCGGAGATCATGGGCTACGGGCCGGTCGACGCCTCGAAGCTCGCGCTCCAGCGGGCCGGCATGACGATCGACGACATCGACCTGGTCGAGATCAACGAGGCGTTCGCCGCGCAGGTCATCCCCAGCTACCGCGACCTGAACATCCCGATCGAGAAGCTGAACGTGCACGGTGGCGCCATCGCCGTCGGCCACCCCTTCGGCAGCACCGGCGCCCGCATCACCGGCACGCTGATCAACGGTCTCCAGACCAAGGACAAGACGTTCGGCCTGGAGACCATGTGCGTCGGTGGCGGCATGGGCATGGCGATGGTGCTGGAGCGCCTCTCCTGAGGTAGCCCCCGGACATGACAGTGGCCCGGCCCCCTCGCGGGGACCGGGCCACTGTCATGTGGTGCGGAGGCTCACTCGTCCTGGAAGTAGGAGAGCAGCCGCAGGATCTCCAGGTACAGCCAGATGACCGTGACGAGCAGGCCGAAGGCGATGTACCAGGCGAACTTGGCCGGGGCGCCGCGGCGGATCGCCTCGTCGGCCATGTCGAAGTCGAGCAGCAGCGTGAACGCCGCGACGCCGATCACGACGAGGCTGAAGACGATGGCCAGCGGGCCGCCGTCACGCAGCCCCAGCCCACCAGGGACGAAGAAGCTGGCGACCAGGTTGACCACGACGAGCACCAGCACGCCGATGAGCGCACCGACGATCCAGCGGGTCAGCTTGGGGGTGACCCGGATGGCGCCGGTCTTGTAGATGACCAGCATGCCGGCGAAGACGCCGAAGGTGCCGATCAGCGCCTGCATGACGATGCCCGAGCCGAACTGGAGGCTGAACACCTCGCTGATCGCACCCAGCGCGACGCCGTACAGCGCGCCGTAGGAGAGCGTCGCGACCGGGCTGGCGATCTGCTTGAAGGCGATCACCAGGCCGAGCACCAGGGCGACGAGCACCGCAGGGAGGGCGAGCCCCATGGCGGCGGTGCCGGGCATCGCCCAGGTGAGCGCCGCGGCGGCGACGGTCACCAGGAACGAAAGACCCGTCTTGGTGACGACGTCGTCCATCGTCATGTAGCGGGTGTCCTCGGTCGTCCCGTACGGGGACGGCGCGGCGTACTGGTCCTGCTGCGGCGCCGGGGCGCCGTACTGCGGGGCCCCGTACTGGGGGGCGCCGTACTGGGGCTGGTTGCCCCAACCGGCGTACTGCTGGCCGGGGCCCGCGTTGCCGAACCCACGGCTGAACGCCGGGTTCCTACTGGCCATCGTCATCTCCTCGAGGTGACTCGTCGGTCGTGGAGACTGATCACGCACTCCACTCGGTCAGGTCAACGCCCGACACGCCCACAGCGTTCCACAGCTGCCGCAGATCCGGATCACCCTCGCGGGTGCGGGTCGGAAACCGGCCGCAGCCCCTCCCTCGTCCGGCACGCCACCAGCGGCGCGGCGCTCACCGGGCGGGCTCGGCGCGGGGTGCCCGATGCTGTCCTCGCCACCCACCCGCCCTGGCGACCGCACCCGATCGGAGCACATCCATGACCGCCCTGCCTTCCGGTCCTTCGCCGGCCGCCCCGGGCCCGGAGGCCGGGGCGCGGCCGGCCAACCCGTTCCTGCAGGTTCCCCTGGACGACCTACGCCGGCGGACGAGCGTCAAGTGGCGCACCCACCCGGCGGATGTGCTGCCGCTGTGGGTCGCCGAGATGGACGTCGCCCTCGCACCCCCCGTCCGCGAGGCGCTGCACCGCGCGGTCGACGCGGGCGACACCGGCTACCCCGCGGGACACGAGTACCCGGAGGCGGTGGCCGCCTTCGCGGCCGACCGGTGGGGCTGGACCGGCATCGATCCGGCCCGCACGGCGGTCGTGCCGGACGTGATGACGGGCATCGTGGAGGTGCTCCGCCTCGTCACCGGTCCCGGCGACGTCGTGGTGGTGACCCCGCCGGTGTACGCGCCCTTCTACGCGTTCGTCGAGCACGCCGGGCGCTCCGTCGTGGAAGCGCCGTTGGACGCACGCGGTCGCCTGGACCCGGAGACGCTGGACGCCGCCTTCGCCGCAGCCGGCGCCCGCAGCGCCCACCCGGCGTTCCTGCTGTGCAACCCGCACAACCCCACCGGCGCCGTGCACACCCGCGCCGAGCTCGAGTCCGTCGCCGCACTCGCCCGGCGGCACGGCGTGCGCGTCGTCTCCGACGAGATCCACGCACCGCTGGTCCTCCCCGGCGCCCGCTTCGTGCCCTACCTCAGCGTCGCCGACGACGGCTTCGCGCTGGTGTCGGCGTCGAAAGCGTGGAACCTCGCAGGTCTCAAGGCGGCCGTGGTCGTCGCCGGGCCGGAGGCGGCCGCGGACCTGGCCCGTCTCCCCGAGGAGGTCGGCCACGGGGCCAGCCACCTCGGCGTCATCGCGCACACCGTGGCCTTCCGCGAGGCCGGCGGCTGGCTGGATGCGGTGCTCGCGGCCCTCGACGAGAACCGGCGGCTGCTGCAGCAGCTGGTGGCCGAGCACCTGCCGACGACGACGCTGCGCGCACCGGAGGGCACCTACCTGGCCTGGCTGGACTGCCGTCCGCTGGACCTCCCGCCCGAGGCCCCCAGCGGCGGCCGCGCCGTGGTGAGCGACCTCGACGGGCCGGCACGGTTCTTCCTGGACCACGCACGGGTGGCCCTGAGCTCCGGCCACGTCTTCGGCACCGGGGGCGCCGGGCACGTGCGCATCAACATCGCCACCTCGCCCGCCGTGCTGAGCGAGGCGCTGGCCCGCATGGGCCGGGCGATCGCGGCCCGGACCTCGTAGGCCCCGCACCGATCGTGCCCCCGGTCGGGTTCGAACCGACACTGGGACCCTTTTAAGGGGCCTGCCTCTGCCGATTGGGCTACGGGGGCGCGGTGCGCACGCTAGCCGGACCGGGCCCGGCCGCGCGGGACCGCCGCCGGTCAGCCGTCGGCCAGCTCGGTCGCCCGGGCGAGGACAGCGTCCAGCATCGGCTCGGTGAGCCTGCCGGTGAAGGTGTTCTGCTGGCTGACGTGGTAGCTGCCCAGCAGGGTCAGCGGGCCGCGCGGCCCGGTCAGCTCCACCTCGACCCCGTGCCCGAACGCCGGCCGCGGGCGTGGCAGCGCGTACCCGGCGGCGGCGAGCACCGGCCACAGCGCAGTCCAGCCGAAGCCGCCGAGGACGACGACCACCCGCAGCCGGGGCAGCAGCTCCAGCTCGCGGGCCAGCCACGGCGAGCAGGTGTCCCGCTCCTCAGGGGTGGGCGCGTTGGCCGGCGGGGCGCAGCGCACCGCGGCGGCCACCCGCACGTCGGTGAGCTCCAGCCCGTCGCCGGCGTGCGTCGACGTCGGCTGGTTGGCCAGGCCGGCCCGCCACAGCGCGGCGAAGATCCAGTCACCGCTGCGGTCGCCGGTGAAGACCCGGCCGGTGCGGTTCCCGCCGTGCGCGGCCGGCGCGAGGCCGACGACGGCGATCCGCGCATCGGCGGGTCCCAGGCCCGGCACCGGACGGCCCCAGTAGTCCTGGTCGCGGAAGGACGCCCGCTTGACCCGGGCGACCTCCTCGCGCCACGCCACCAGCCGCGGGCAGGCGTAGCAGCCGGAGATGCGCGCGTCGAGGACCGGCAGCTCACGCGCACCACGGGCACTGCGCGCCACCCCGGCGGGGGTACGGGTGACGGGGAAGCCGCCGGCGTCTACAGGCATAGGAGAAGGACCCCGTCCTACTCTCCGCTCGCACGCTCGCGGCGAGCCTCTGGACGGGGCCGGTCGCGGGCGAGGCGCAGGGCGATGCCGTCGAGGATGTCGTGCTCGCTGACGGTCACCTCGGCCAGGCCGAACTCCTCCATGAGCACCCGCAGGATGAGCGCGCCGGCGCCGATCACATCGACCCGGCCCGGGTGCATCACCGGCTCGGCGGCGCGGCGCGCCCGGGTGGCCCCCAGCAGGTCGGCGGCGACCCGGCGGACGTCGGCCACCGGGATGCGCGAGCCGTGGATCGCCGCGGAGTCGTAGGTGGGCAGGCCCAGTGCGAGGGCCGCCACGGTGGTGACGGAGCCGGCCAGCCCGACCAGGCTCGCCGCGCGGGAGACCGGCACCTCGGCGCTGACCTGGGCCAGCGCGGCGCGGACGTCGCGCTCGGTCCGCGCGATCTGCTCCGGGGTGGGCGGGTCGTCGTGCAGGTGCCGCTCGGTCAGCCGCACGCAGCCGATGTCGACCGAGCGGGCCGCGGTCACGCCGTCGGCGTCCCCGAGCACGAACTCGGTGGAGCCGCCGCCGATGTCGACGACGAGCCAGGGAGCCGGTGCGGGTGCCAGCCCGTGCGCGGCGGCCGCGGCGGCGAGCGAGCCGGTGGCGCCGAGGAAGGAGAGCTCGGCCTCCTCCCGGCCGGTCACCACATCGGGTGTGCGCCCCAGGGTGGCCCGCACCATGTCCTCGAAGTCGGCGCGGTTCGCCGCGTCGCGGGTGGCGCTGGTGGCGACCATCCGGACGTCGGTGGCGCCCAGGTCCCGGGCCGCCGCCGCGTACTCGGCGAGCACCACGCGGGTGCGCTCGATCGCCTCCGGCGCCAGCCGGCCGGTCGCGTCCACGCCCTGGCCCAGGCGCACCACCTCCATCCGCCGCAGCAGGTCGGTGTGCCCGCCCTGCGCCGGCACGTCGGCCACGAGCAGGCGGATGGAGTTGGTGCCGCAGTCGATCGCCGCGACCCGCGTCATGCGTCGCCCTCCGGCCGGGCGCAGGGGCCCTTCGCCCACCACTCCCCCATCTCGGCGACCGCGCGGTCACCGATCGGGTTGACGCCGGGGCCGGCGGCCAGCGCGTGGCCGGCCAGCGCGTGCAGGCACTTGACCCTGTCGGGCATGCCACCGGCGGTGGCGCGGGTGGGCAGCACGTCCTTCGCGTCGCGCGCGGCGAGGTAGGCCTCGTGCGCCGCCCGGTAGCCGGCGGCGAGCTCGGGATCGGTGGCCAGCTCCGCCTGCCACTCCCGCATCCGGCCGGTCGACTCCAGCCGGCTCGCGGCGGCCGAGGCCCGCGGGCAGGTGAGGTAGTAGAGCGTCGGGAACGGCGTGCCGTCCTCCAGCCGCGGCGAGGTCTCGACCACGTCCGGCTGGCCGCAGGGGCACCGGTGCGCGACACCCGCCAGCGCACGGGGCGGGCGGCCGAGCTGCCGGGCGACGACCTCGCGGTCCTCCTCGCTGACGGGGCTGGAACGGCCCCGCTGCAGGGGCCCGGGCCGAGCGTGCGAGGCCGGGGGGGTAGCGGGGTCCTCCATCACTCCGCCACCTCCTCGTCGTCCGGCTGGTCGACCACGCCGCCGTCGGCCTCGGCCACCGACCGCATCAGCCCCTCGTACCAGGGCAGCGGCCCCGGGTCCGCGGCGGCCGCCAGCGTCCCGGCGTCACCCTCGACGGCGTCCCCGTCGACGACGAGCACCAGCCGGTCGCCGGGGAGGACGTAGGAGAGCCGCTCCCGCGCCTGCCGCTGGGCGTAGGCGGGGTTGGCCTGCCGCGCCAGCTCGCCCTGCAGCTCGCCGACCCGCGCGTCGAGCTGCCGGCCCTCCGCGGCCAGCCGGGCGAGCTCGGCCTGGCCGGCCAGGTACTGCCGGATCGGCCCGGCGAGGGTGAGCGCGAGCAGCAGGACCAGGCCGACCAGCACGACGGCGCGGCCGGTGAACAGCGGGCGGCGACGGGGCGCGACCGAGGCGGTCGGTCGGCGCTCCGGGCGACGGTTCGGACGCCGCTGCGCCGGCCGGCTGGACGCCCCCGAGCGCAGCCCGGTACGGACCGGCCGCGAGTGGTGCACCCGCGGCACCCGGCCGGTCGCGCGCCGTGTCTCGCCTCCGCCCCGCCGGCCGCGCACGCTGCTCATCGGCCTCCGCTCAGCCGTTCAGCCGCGGGAAGGCGGCGGCGCCGGCGTAGCGGGCGGCGTCGTCGAGCTCCTCCTCGATGCGCAGCAGCTGGTTGTACTTGGCCACCCGCTCGCTGCGGGCCGGCGCACCGGTCTTGATCTGCCCGCAGTCGGTGGCGACGGCGAGGTCGGCGATCGTGGTGTCCTCCGTCTCGCCCGAGCGGTGGCTCATCATGCAGCGGTAGCCGTTGCGGTGGGCCAGGTTCACCGCGTCCAGGGTCTCGGTGAGCGTGCCGATCTGGTTGACCTTGACCAGCAGCGCGTTGGCGGCCTTGCGCGCGATGCCGTCGGCCAGGCGCGCCGGGTTGGTGACGAACAGGTCGTCGCCGACGATCTGCACCCGGTCACCCAGGGCGGCGGTCATGGCGATCCAGCCGTCCCAGTCCTCCTCGTCGAGCGGGTCCTCGATGGAGACGATCGGGTAGGCGTCGACCAGGCCGCGGTAGTAGTCGACCAGGTACTCCGCCGACCGGGACTGGCCCTCGAAGTCGTAGCCGCCGTCGGTGTGGAACTCGGTGGCGGCGACGTCGAGCGCGAAGGCGATGTCGGTGCCGAGGCTGTAGCCGGCCTTCTCCACCGCCTCGGCGATGAGGTCCAGGGCGTCCCGGTTGCTCGGCAGGTCGGGCGCGAAGCCGCCCTCGTCGCCCAGGCCGGTGGCCAGGCCGCGGCCCTTGAGCACCGCCTTCAGCGCGTGGTAGGTCTCCGTGCCCATCGCCAGCGCCTCGGCGAACGTGGCCGCCCCGACGGGGGCGATCATGAACTCCTGCACGTCGACGTTGCTGTCGGCGTGGGCGCCGCCGTTGAGGATGTTCATCATCGGCACGGGCAGCAGGTGCGCCGACGGGCCGCCGACGTAGCGGAACAGCGGGAGGCCGGTGGAGTCTGCGGCGGCCCGCGCGACGGCGAGGCTGACGCCGAGGATGGCGTTGGCCCCCAGGCGGGACTTGTCCGGCGTCCCGTCGAGGTCGAGCAGGCGCTGGTCGATCAGCCGCTGCTCGCTGGCCTCGTAGCCGACGAGCTCGGGGCCGATGACGTCGAGGACGCCGTCGACGGCCCTGGTCACTCCCTTGCCGCCGTAGCGCTCACCCCCGTCCCGCAGCTCGACCGCCTCGAAGGCGCCCGTGGAGGCTCCGCTGGGCACGGCGGCCCGGGCGATCGTCCCGTCGTCGAGGGCGACCTCGACCTCCACGGTGGGGTTTCCGCGCGAGTCGAGGATCTCCCGCGCGCCTACGGCATCGATGCTCGGCACGGGGGCAGCCTAACCAGCCGGAACTGTCGGCGAGGCCTCCCCCGGCCGCGCCCCGCCGGATCAGGGCGCCGACGGGCCCCGCTCCTGCTCCGCGGTCCCCTCGTCCCCGGCCGTCCGGTCGTGGCGGGCGCGCTCGGCCTGGTCCTCCTCGCTCGGCCCGCTGAAGGCCTGGGAGCGCTTGCGGGCCTCCAGGCTCCCGGTGAAGAGCCCCTCGCTGGTCGCGGGCCCGCGGCCGGACGGGCGCGCCGGCCGGGGTGCGGTGCGGGGGTCGGGGGCCGGCCGCGGTCCGCGCCGCCCGGCGGTCTCGTACCCGGCGGCGCCCTCGTTCCGGACGCGCGGCAGGGCGTGCGGGGCCTCCCGCTGCAGCCAGCCGACGAGCCCCTCCCGGACGGCGCAGCGCAGGTCGAACAGGGTCCCCGCGTCCTGCGCGCTGACCAGCACGCGGACCCGCACGAGAGCGCCGACGGCGTCGGTCACCTGCAGGACCTTGACCCGCTGGTCCCAGTTCTCGTTCCCGGTGACCAGCCGGTCGAGCTCCTCGCGCATCCGGTCGAACGGCGTCGTCCAGTCCACGTCGAGCTCGACGGCGCCGAGGACGGCGGACTCCTTGCGGGTCCAGTTCTGGAACGGCGTGGTCGTGAAGTAGGTCGAGGGCAGCACCAGCCGCCGGTCGTCCCAGATGTGCACGACCACGTAGGTGAGGGTGATCTCCTCGATGCGGCCCCACTCCTCCTCCACGACGACCACGTCGTCGACGCGGATCGCGTCGGTGAAGGCCAGCTGCAGGCCCGCGAAGACGTTGGCCAGCGAGGTCTGGGCGGCCAGGCCGGCGACGATCGAGATCACGCCGGCGCTGGCCAGGATGCTGGCGCCGGCGGCGCGGGCGCCGGGGAGGGTCAGGAGCATCCCCGCGACCGTGAGCACGGCGACGACGACGACGGCCAGCCGGCGCAGCAGCGAGATCTGTGTGCGCACCCGCCGGGCGTGCCGGTTGTCCGCGACGTCGACGTCGTAGCGGGCGAGCCAGGCATCGGCGGCGACGAAGACCGCCACGGCGACCAGCCAGCCGATGGTCGCGATCACGCTCAGGGCCAGTACGTGGACGACGACCTCCGCCCAGTCCCCCAGGTCGTCGGCCGCCTCGAGGACGACGGTCAGCGCCACCAGCACCAGCAGCGCGCGCAGCGGGGTGCGGCCCCGCCGGGAGAGGTCGGCGGTCACGGGCGAGCCACGGCCCACCCGCCGGACCACGACGCCGATCAGGACGCCGAGCAGCCAGGCCGCCAGGGCGGCGCCGGCGCAGACGAGGAGCACCTGCCAGGTCTCGGACGGGATCAGGCCGGACACGCCCTCGACGGCCTCGTCGGGGCCGACCGGGTCATCGGCAGGGGCGGAGAGCACGGCGGACAGCGGAGCGGCTCCTCTCCGGTCGGGTACGGCCGCCGGATCCTCGTCGGCGGCAGGCGGTGGTCCCCGGGCCGGTGGCGCGTCGTCGCTGCTCGCTTCCCGGCCCGGCGCATCACGCGCCGTCGGTGGTCCTCCACGCTAGCGAGCCGACGCACCGCCCGTCAGGTCGACGTCCCCCGGTCGGGTCGGGTCGCGGCGGCGTCGAGCTCGCCGGCGTAGCGGCGCACCGCCTCCCGCAGCGCGTCCTCCACGTCCCACCCGCGCGCCTCGGCGGCGGCGACGACGGCCAGCAGCCGCTCGCCGAGCGCCTCCGGGCTCGCGTCGGCCAGCTCGGCCGGCTCGGGCGTGGGGAGCCCCGCCCGACCGGCCCGGCGCACCAGGGCCGCGCCCCACGACGCCGCGGGCTGCGAGCGGGAGACGCCCTCGGTGGGCGAGCGGCGCTGCTTCTCGGCCTTCTTGATCTCCTCCCAGCCGGCCTCCACCTGGGCGACATCGCGCGGCCCGGCGTCGCCGAACACGTGCGGGTGCCGGCGGACCAGCTTGTCGACCAGGTCACCGGCGACGTCGTCGACGTCGAAGCGCCGCTGCTCCCCCGCCTCGGCGGCGACGCGGGCGTGGAAGACCACCTGCAGCAGCACGTCGCCGAGCTCCTCGCGCATGGCGGCCGGGTCGTCGTCGACGATCGCGTCGTAGGCCTCGTGCGCCTCCTCGAGCAGGTACCCGCGCAGCGACGCGTGCGTCTGCTCGGCGTCCCACGGGCACCCGCCGGGCGAGCGCAGCCGGTCCATGACCGCGACGACGTCCAGCAGCCGCACCCCGGCGGGCTCCGGGGCTGCGGCGACGAGCTCCGCACCGGGGACCGGTTCCCCGGCGGGGACCAGCAGGACGACGTCGCCGGCCAGGGCGCCGGCGGCGGCGAGGTCGGGTACCTCGGCGACGGCCAGCCCGTCGGCGCGCAGCACCGCAGCGGTGCCGGCTGCCCCGGGCAGGGCAGCCAGCGGGCGCCCCGAGGAGACCGCCCGCCACCCGGCGGGGCTCAGCAGGCCGGGCAGGCGGGGGCTGACGGGGACGGCGAGCGCGACGGGCACCGGCTCAGTCTGCCGAAGCAGCCGCCGGCGCATCGTCGAGGAGGTCGACCACCCCGCTCTGGGCGGGCAGCAGCCGACCCTCCTCGTAGGTCCCGTAGCGGGGGTTGACCGCGATGTCGAGGTCGGCCCGCACCTCGTCGAGCAGCGGCCGGACCGAGGCCTCCGCCTGCTCGCCGGCCTCCTCGACCAGTTGCGGCCGCAGCTCCTCGAAGGACGGGTAGACGGTGCCGGCGCGGAAGGCGACGACGACCCCGCCCGTCTCGGGCACCGGGACCGCGACCGCCGTCCCCGGTTCGGCGGTGACCAGCGGCGCGCTCAGCGCGGGCGGCAGCTCGTCGGCGGCCCGGCGTCCGAGCTCCGGCAGCGTGTACGGGCCGGCGAACCGCGCGGCCACCGCGGCGTAGCGGGCCGGGTCGGCGGTCAGCTCCGCGATGACGGCGGTGGCGGTGGCCTGGTCCGGCACGGTGACGTAGCCGAACTCGATCTGGCCCAGCTCCTCGCGGACCTCCTGGTACCGGGCCCGCAGGGCAGCCTCGTCCAGCGGGTCCGCCGTCCCTTCGGCGGCGGCGATCTCCTGGCGCACCAGCTGCTGGCGCACGCTCTCCCGGACGTCCGCCCGGCCGATGCCCTGCTCGGCGAGCCGCGCGTAGACGGCCTCGGGGTCGTCGTCGCCCAGCAGCTCCTCGATCCGGCGGGTCACCTCGGCGTCGGTGACCTGCACCCCGTAGCGCTCGGCCGCGGCGTCGTGCACCTCGCCCTCGACGAGCAGGCCCAGCACCCGGCGGGTGAGCTGCTCCTCACGCCCCTGCGCGGTGGCGGCCACACCGGCGTCGGCGAGCCGGTCGGCGACCTCCGCCTCGAGCTCGGCGACGCCGATCCGCTCCTCGCCCACGTAGGCGGCGACGTCCGGTGCCGACCGGCAACCGGTCAGGGCGAGGACGGCCAGGGACACGGCGGCACACGACCGGGCGGCGCGGTGGATCAGCACGCCGGGAGACTCCCACGAAAAGGACCCTGCTGCCCCCACGCCTCGCACGCTCGGCGCGGCCCCCTGCAGCAGGGCCGTGGCAGCGCCCGCTACGCCGCGACCGGGGCCCCGAGGACGGCGGTCAGCGTGGCGTGCAGGTTCTCCAGCAGGGCGACGTCGCGCAGCGGCGTGCGGCGGTCGGGGCCGACCGGCACCTTGAGCGAGATGGTCCGCACGGCCGCCTTGTAGGAGGCGCCGTCGGCCAGGCGGGCCAGCCGCATCTGCTTGGACTCCGGCAGGTCCACCGGGCCGACCCGGATGGTGCGGCCCTGCAGCGAGACCTCGGTGATGCCGAGTTCCCGCATAGCCACCCGGAAGCGGGCCACGGCCAGCAGGTTGAGCACCGGCGCCGGCGGGGCGCCGTACCGGTCGGTGAGCTCGTCGAGCACCGCCTGCGCCTGCGCCTCGTCCTGGATGGACGCGACCTTGCGGTAGGCCTCCATGCGCAGCCGCTCGCCGGGCACGTAGTCGTGCGGCAGGTGTGCGTCGACCGGCAGGTCAACCCGCACCTCCACCGGCTCGGCGGGCGCCTCCTCACCGGTCACCTGCGCCCGGTAGTCGGCCACCGCCTCGCCGACCAGCCGCACGTACAGGTCGAAGCCGACGCCGGCGATGTGCCCGGACTGCTCGCCGCCGAGCAGGTTGCCCGAGCCGCGGATCTCCAGGTCCTTCATCGCCACCGCCATGCCGGCGCCGAGGTCGGTGTTGTTCGCGATGGTGGTCAGCCGGTCGACCGAGGTCTCGGTGAGCGTGCGGGTGGGGTCGTAGGTGAAGTAGGCGTAGGCCCGCTCCCGCCCACGGCCGACCCGGCCGCGGATCTGGTGCAACTGGGAGAGCCCGAACGTGTCCGCCCGGTCGACGATCAGGGTGTTGGCGTTCGGGATGTCCAGGCCGGACTCGACGATCGTCGTCGCGACCAGGACGTCGTACTCCTTCTCCCAGAAGCCGACCATGATCCGCTCGAGCTCGTGCTCCTTCATCTGCCCGTGGCCGACGGCGATGCGGGCCTCGGGCACCAGGTGGCGGATCTTCGCGGCGGCCTTGTCGATCGACTGCACCCGGTTGTGGATCACGAAGACCTGGCCGTCGCGCAGCAGCTCCCGGCGGATCGCCGCCGCCATCTGCTTGTCGTTCCACGCGCCCACGTAGGTGAGCACGGGGTGCCGCTCCTCGGGCGGGGTGAGGATCGTCGACATCTCGCGGATGCCGGTGAGGCTCATCTCCAGGGTGCGCGGGATCGGGGTGGCCGACATCGACAGGACGTCGACCGCCGTCCGCATCGTCTTCAGGTACTCCTTGTGCTCGACGCCGAAGCGCTGCTCCTCGTCGACGATGACCAGCCCGAGGTCCTTCCACCGGGTGGTCGGCTGCAGCAGCCGGTGGGTGCCGACCAGGATGTCGATCTCGCCGGCGGCCAGCTGCCGGAGGATCTCGGTGGTCTCGCGGTCGGACTGGAACCGGGAGAGCACCTTCACCGTCACCGGGAACTGGGCGACCCGCTCGGAGAAGGTCTTGAAGTGCTGGTTGGCCAGCAGCGTCGTCGGCACCAGGACGGCGACCTGCTTGCCGTCCTGCACCGCCTTGAACGCGGCCCGGATCGCGATCTCGGTCTTCCCGTAGCCGACGTCGCCGCAGATGATCCGGTCCATCGGCACCGTCTGCTGCATGTCGGCCTTGACCTCGTCGATCGCGGCCAGCTGGTCGGGGGTCTCCTGGAAGGGGAAGGCGTCCTCCAGCTCGCGCTGCCAGACCGTGTCGGGCCCGAAGGCGTGGCCCTGGGTCGCCATGCGCGCGGAGTACAGCCGGATCAGCTCGCCGGCGATCTGCTTGACCGCCTTGCGGGCCTGGCTCTTGGTCTTCTGCCAGTCGGCGCCGCCGAGCTTGGACAGCGCCGGCGACTCCCCGCCGACGTAGCGGGTCAGCTGGTCGAGGGCGTCGGTGGGCACGAACAGCCGGTCCGGCGGCTGGTTCCGCCGCGACGGCGCGTACTCGACGATCAGGTAGTCGCGCTGGCCGCCGTTGACGGTGCGGCTGATCATCTCGATGTAGCGGCCGACGCCGTGCTGCTCGTGCACCACGAGGTCGCCCGGCTGCAGCTGCACCAGGTCGACGGCGTTGCGCCGGCGGGCGGGCATCTTCACCGCGTCGCGCATCGTCGTGCCGCGCTGGCCGGTCAGGTCGTGCTCGGTGACCAGCGCCAGCCCGACGCCCGGGAAGGCGAACCCGGCCTCGAGGTTGCCCTGGGTGACGTGGGTCAGCCCGGGGTCGGGGGCGGTGGCCAGGTCGGGCACCAGCCGGACGCCGAGCTCGGCCTCGGTGAGCTGGTCGGCGGCTCGCTGCGCGGGGCCGGGGCCGGCGAAGGTGACGACGACCCGCCACCCGTCGCGGTGCCAGCCCCGCATGCGCTCGACGGCGGCGCCCTGGTCGCCGTGGAAGCGCTCGACGGGTGTGGCGTCGAGGGTCACCTGCCGCTCGTCGTCCTCGGCCTGCAGGGTGAAGGCGCCGGTGGTCCACCAGGGCAGGCCGCGGCCGCGGGCCGCGGCCTGGACGTCGGCGAGGTCCCGGAAGGAGGACGCGCCCAGGTCTAGCGGCGCCTCCCCCGCCTCGGCGGCGGTCGCCCACGAGGCGGCGAGGAACTCCTCCGCGGTGCGCACCAGGTCGGCCGCCCGGCTGCGCACCCGCTCGGGGTCGCAGACCAGGACGTGCGTGCCCGCGGGCACCAGGTCGGTGAGCAGCTGCATGGCCGCGTCGCCGATGAGGGCGGGGGTCAGCGACTCCATGCCCTCCACGGCGATGCCCTCGGCGAGCTTCCCCAGGACCTCGATCAGGCCGGGGTGCTCGACCGCCAGCGCGGCGGCACGGGCGCGCACCTCCTCGGTGAGCAGCAGCTCGCGGCACGGCGGGGCCCACAGCCGCTCGGGGCGCTCGTCCAGCGACCGCTGGTCGGCGGCGGAGAAGTACCGCAGCTCGTCGACCTCGTCGCCCCAGAACTCCACGCGCACCGGATGCGGCTCGGTGGGCGGGAAGACGTCGAGGAGGCCACCGCGGACGGCGAACTCGCCGCGCTTCTCGACCAGCTCCACGCGCGTGTAGGCGGCGTCGGAGAGCGCCTGGGCGATGTCGTCCAGCTCGGCCGAGTCCCCGGGCTTCAGCTCGACCGGCACCAGGTCACCGAGCCCGGGGGCCAGCGGCTGGAGCACGCTGCGGACCGGGGCGACGAGGACGTCGATCGCACCGTTCTCCCCCGGGTGCGTGAGGTCCCGCAGCACGGCCAGCCGCCGGCCGACGGTGTCCGCGCGCGGGCTGAGCCGCTCGTGGGGCAGCGTCTCCCAGGCCGGGAAGACCTCCACCCGGCGGCCCGGGACGAAGCAGCGCAGCAGGTCGGCGGCCGCGTCGGCGTCGCGCTCCCCCGCGGTGACGACGAGGACGGGCACGCCGGCGCCCGGCGCCGGTGCGGCGAGGGCGGCCGCCACCAGCGGCTGCACCGTCGGTGGTGCGGTGACGGCGAGCTCGGCGCTCCCGGCGGAGGCGACCACGCGGGCCATGCCGGGGTCGGTGAGGACGACGTCGAGCACGCCGCGCAGGGTCACGCTTCTTCTTCTCCTGAGGTTGTCCGGCCTCGCACGGACCGCCGAGTGCGGCCGGGGCCGCTCCCCAGGCTAGACGGCACCCCCGACAGGCGCCGCCCCGCTCAGGAGGTGCGGGCGCGGGCCACCCGGCCCACCGGCTGCTCCGCCTCGATGGCCGCCAGCGCCTTGCGCAGGATCGTGCTGGAGGTGTGCATCGTGTACGGGAAGTAGTGCACCCGGACGCCGACCTCGGCGAAGTCGCGCTCGAGCTTCAGGCCCTTGGTGGTGCCCCGCCAGTCGTCGCCCTTGAAGAGGACGTCGAACCCGACCTCGCGCCAGGTGTCGATCTTGTCGGGGACCACCTCGGCGTGCACGGCGTCGACGAACCGCAGGCTGCCGACGATCTCCATGCGCTCGGCCAGCGGGATGACCGGGGCCCGCCCCTTGGTCTGCAGCAGCATCTCGTCGGAGACGACGCCGGCGATCAGCCGGTCGCAGTGGTCGGCCGCGTGCCGGAGGATGTTCAGGTGCCCGACGTGGAACAGGTCGTAGGCACCCGGCGCGTATCCGATGACGGTCATGCAGGCCCCCCGTGCGATGTTCTGGCTGCGGGCCACGTTGGCGCCCGCGAGTTCACCGAGCGTGATGCACGCCTGCAGTCGTCGCAGGTCAGCGGCTCACTCTGGCGGACACTACGCACCGAGGATCACGGTGGGTGACGATCGCGGGGTCGTTCACCCGAACGTGCGTGCCCAGCACGCTCGGTCGTCCGGCCGCCCCGCCCGAAGGGGTGAGGCCCCCACCGGAAGCGCCGGTGCGGCGATCCGGCGGCCCTAGCATTCCCGGCGAGAGGCTGCGGGACAGCGGGGACGGCCGGCCTCGGAGCACCCCTCCCAGCTGTTCTGCGACCACGGCGCCAGGAGCAGGGACGGACATGGAATTCAGCGAGTACCTCGCGGCGATCCGCCGCTACTGGACCACCTGGGTCGGCGTCCTCGCGGTCTGCCTCGTCGTGGCCGCCGTGGCGCTGCAGCTGGTCCCGCGGACGTACGCGGCGACGGCGCAGGTCTTCGTGTCGGCGTCACCGACGATCTCGAACAGCGCGCAGTACGTCAACCAGCGCGCGAAGAGCTACCCCGGCCTCGTGGCCAGCGCACCGGTCCTCCGCCCGGTGATCGAGGAGCTCGACCTGACCGAGTCCTTCACCTCGCTGCGGGACCGGGTGTCGGCCGAGGTGCCCGCCGACACCTCCCAGCTCCGGGTGGTCGTCACGGGCGGGGACGCCGAGGAGGCCGCCGAGATCGCCAACGCGGTCGCCGAGCAGGTCACCGAGGTCGTTCCCGAGCTCGAGGAATCGCGAACCGGTGAGCGCCCGGTGACCCTCACCGTCAGCGACCCGGCCACCGTTCCCACCTCACCGGCCTCCCCCGTGCCGCTGTTCGTGCTGGGGCTCGGCGCTCTGGTGGGGCTCTTCCTCGGTCTGGCCGGCGCCGTCCTCCGCGCCCAGGCCGACCCGTCCGTGCGCTCGCCGGAGGACGTCCGGCGCGCCTGGGGCGGGGACCCGGCCCCGGAGGTCCTGGTGCAGCGGTCGGGCCGCGCCGCGCGCAGCCAGCTCACCGGCAGCCCCGCCCGGGTGCTGGCCCGTCGCCTGGAGGACGCGGCCGACGCCGGCCCGGTACGTGCCCTGCTCCTGTCACCGTCGCTCGACGACCGGGTGTCGGCCCGGACGCTGGCCGGGGAGATCGCTGCGGTCCTGCGCGACCGGGACGTGCCCACGGCGGTGGGGACGACCGCCGCCGCCCAGAAGGGCGCAGCGGGTGGCGTCCGGGTGCGCCTCGAGCTCGCCGACCCGCTGGCGCCGGGGCGTGCCTGGCGCGCCGCGGCGCGGGACGGCGCGCTGGTGGTCCTCGCCGTCGGCGTCGGCCGGGTCGACACCGCCGAGCTCGCCGAGCTGCGCGGCGTCCTGACCGCCGCCGGGATCGCTCCGCTGGCGGTCGCCCTCGTGCCCGCCCGAGGCCCGGCCACGGCCGGGGACGAGCCGGCAGCGCCGGCGGCCCCCGTCGGTGCCGACACGGTCCGGGTCACCTCCCCTGTCGGGTCCGCGCCCGGGCGCTGATCTCCCGTGTCCTCTGCGATCCGCCGGACGGGGGCGGGGCTCCCGGCCACCTCCGCCGGCCGGTTCCTGATCGCCCTGCTGCTGGTCCTCGCCTGCGTCAGCTGGCGCCGTGGCCAGTACTTCTCCGGCTCCCTCGACCCGGTCGTGGTCGGCAAGGCGCTGTGCAGTGGGCTGGCCCTCCTGCTCGCCGCGCAGGCCGCACGCCGCGGGCCCCGGCGACCCCTGGGCACCGGCACGCTATGGGTGGTCGCCGTCGCCCTCACCAGCTCCGTGTTCGGTGCGCTCACGCACGGCACCGTGCTGGCCGGGGGGCTGGTGGCGGCCCGGGTCGGGATCCTCGCGCTCACCGTCCACCTCCTGCTGCGCACCCTCACGGCGGACGAGGCCTTCGCCGCCCTGGCCCGGGCCTGCGGCGCGGTGGCGCTCGTCGCGGCGGTGACCGGGCTGCCCGCGGCCGGGGACGGCCGACTCGCCGGCGGCCTGCCGACGCTGTCCCCCAACGAGCTGGCCCTCCTGGCCGGGGTCGTGGTGCTGCACGTGGCGTGGCGCGTCGTCCGTGGCGACGCCGGCCCAGGGGCCGCGCTGGTCGCGGCGGGTGCCCTCGGCGTCGTCTGGGCCACCGGCTCGCGCACCGGGCTGCTCGCACTCCTGGCGGCCGTCCTGGTCGTCGCCGCACACCTGCGCCGGGCCCCGGTGGGGCTCGTGGTCGGTGGGCTGCTGGCCGCCGCCGTCGGCGCGGCCGTCACGCTCTCGACGGGTGCGCTCACCGGCTTCGCCGTCCGGGACGGCGACGGGGTGAGCACCCTGGAGTCGCGGTTCATCGCCTGGGACGCAGCCACCCGGTGGGGCGACACGGCCTGGCAGACCCTCTTCGGCGGCGGGCTGTCGGTGAAGGTGATCCCGGTGGCCGGGCAGTACTGGGACAGCCAGCCGCTGGACAGCAGCTGGGTCTCGGCGCTGGTGCAGAACGGGGTCCTCGGCCTGCTGCTGCTGGCCGGATGGGTGGCGTGGGTGCTCCGCGGCACGGTGCTGGTTCCCCGCCCCCACCGCGCGCTGTTCCTCGGCCTGCTCGTCTTCCTGCTGGGCAGGAGCGTGGTGGAGAGCGGCCTGTTCGACGCGACACCCGCCTTCCTGTTCTTCGTCGCGGTGTCCTTCGCCGTCGAGGGCGGTTCCCGGGGGCGCCTGCGCCCGGAGCTCGAGCGGGACCCACCCCTGGGTCCCCGTCAGGAGGAAGCAGTCCGATGAAGGTGCTGTTCGACGCCTACTGGTGGATCGAGGGCCAGCCCTCGGGCCGACGGGTGGTGGACTCCTTCGTGCGCACGTGGGCCGGCGACTGGCCGGGCGACGAGCTCGTCGTCGCCGTCCCGCAGCAGCACCGCGACGCCGTCCTGGAGCTGGTCGGCGACGCCCCGATCGACGTCCGCACGGTCCGCCGTTCCCCCCACGGGGTCAGCGTCCTGACCGAGCTGGGCTCGGTCGCCGAGGCCGACGTCGTCCTGGCGCAGAACTACACGCCGCTGCGGACGCGGGCGCTGCGGGCGACGTTCATCCACGACCTGATGTTCCTGGAGCACCCGGAGTTCTTCACGCGCCTGGAGCGGGCCTACTTCGCGGGGATGCCGTGGTCGGCGCGGTACGCCGACCTCGTCCTCACCTCCACCCGCGCCGAGGCCGACCGCATCACCCGGTTCCGTCCGGGTCTGGCCGGCCGGGTGGTGCCGGTCGGGCTGAGCCTGCCGGAGTCCTTCCGCACCCGGCCGCCGGCGGACCCGGGCCTCGGCCTGACCCCTGGGGGCTTCCTCCTGTGCGTCGGCCGGCTCAACGCCCGGAAGAACGTCGGGCGGCTGGTCGAGGCCCTCCTCGCCGACGAGCTCGTGACACCCGAGCGGCCGCTGGTCGTCGTGGGCGAGCCCGACGGGCGCGCTGCTGCCCGCCACTCCCCCGACGACCACCGCGTGCGCTTCGTCGGCGGGGTCGACGACCCGGCCCTCGTGTGGCTGTACCAGAACTGCCGGTTGTTCGTGTTCCCCTCGCTGGACGAGGGGTTCGGGCTCCCGGTCGTCGAGGCGGCCGTCTCGGGGGCGCCCATGGCGCTCAGCGACATCCCGTCGTTCCGCGAGCTCGCACCCGGAGCGGCCTTCTTCGACCCGCGCGACACCGGCTCCATCGCCGCGGTGATCGGGGCCGAGCTCTCCGGCCCGCCGAGCACGGCTCCCGCTGTCCGGGTGCCGACGTGGTCGGAAGTGGTCGGCCGGATCCGCGAGGTGGTCGGCGAGCGGCTCGCCGAGCGCTGAGCAGAGGGGACGTCAGACGCCGGCGGGGCTGCGGTCGGCGGCGGTCCCGGTGACCGTGGCGAGCGGCCGGAGGACCCGCCGGCGGACCGCGAGCGCCACCAGCAGCGGACCGACGGCGAGCGCCAGCGGCGCCCACTCGGCGCCGTCGCCCGCGAGGAGGACGAGCCCGCCCGCCCCCGCGAGGCCGGCGAACTCCAGGAGCCGCAGGGCGAGCACCCGGCGCTGCTGCCGGTGGACCGTGGCCAGTCCGGAGTAGGGCAGCAGGACCGCCGAGGCGAGGGCGTAGGCGGACCACCCGACGACCGCGGCTACCGGCACCGGGAACTCGCCCCCCGTGATGAGCGGTTCGGCGACCGGCTGGAGGACGACGGCCAGGATCCCGATGGCGGCGACCGCACCGGCCAGGTGCACCACCGCCCGGTCGGCGGCACGCAGTTGTTGTGCCACCGGCCGACCGCGCATCGCGACGTAGTGCGGGAGCAGGTAGGAGCCCAGCCCGCTGACCACGACGAGGGTGGGCGCGGTGTAGACCCGCGCCGCCTCCAGCGGCCCGTACACCGCTGCCCCCGCCAGCCCGACGACGAGCAGCCGCAGCCCGGTCAGGAGCGCCGGGCGGATCGACTGGGCCGCCGCGCGCCAGACCCCGAAGCCCCAGACGGCGGCCAGCGCCGGTCCGCGCCACGGACCGCGTGGTCGTTCCGCCGCCGGCAGCAGCCACCAGGCGACCAGGCCGGCGGCCGTCTGGCCGACGAGGAGCGCCACGGCGAACGACGTCAGGGTGAGTGGCCCGGCCACCGAGCACAGCACCAGGGTGAGCACGGCGAGGACCAGGCTGGTGCCGTCGACGACGGGCAGCGACCAGAACCGGCCGGCGGCCATCAGCACCCGCCGGAGCACGTCCTCCAGCACGAAGGCGACGACGGCGAGGCCGAGGAACGCCCCACCTACGGCGGGGAGCGATCCGGTGACGACGACCAGGCCCCAGCCGACCAGCCCGGAGAGGCCGGCGACCGCCACGGCCCACACCTGCAGCCCGGCGCGCAGCCGCGGCTCGTGGCGGTCCAGGACGGTGAGCGAGTCACCGACCAGCCCGCTGCTGACCGCCGTCACGAGCACGATCGAGCCGTAGAGGAGGGAGAAGGTGGCCAGCCCGGCCGCGCCGAGGGTGCGGGCGGCGGCGACGGAGAGCACCAGGCCGGCGACCGCCTGCGTGACCTGGCCCGCGACGGCCCCGGACGCCGGCCGGCCCAGCAGCTGCAGCAGCTGCCGGGCCGGTCGGTTCACGGCGTCATCCTCGCAGCCCGGTCCGCCACCACGGGACGATCGGGTGAGGCGTCTCGCCCCAGCGGGTGAGCCGCCACGGCGACCCGTCTCAGGCCAGGGCGGTGACGCGCAACGCGGGGATGCGGACGACGGTCGCGGCGGTGCTGCTGCCCGGCCGGTGCGCGGTCAGCCCGACCGAACCCGGCGCCTGCAGCGCCTCGGTGGAGTCGGTGCGCACCAGCTGCGGCTGCTCCGGCTCCGGCGTCCCCTCGGCCCACACGCTCGCGGTCACCTCGGTGGTCCCCGACCCCGACACCCGCACCCGCACGTTCACCGTCGCGCCCGGCGTCCACGTCAGCCCAGGCACCAGCAGCTCCCCACCCGGGAAGGACTCCGACCCACCGGTCAGCCGCGACAGGGCCAGACCGACCCGGCCCTCGGCGGTCACCCGCACCCGGACCCGGTACTCCTCACCGCTGCCCACCCGACGACCGGTGACGTACAGGTACGTGCCCGCGCCCGTCGGCGCCGACGACAGCGTGAACGACGTGGCCACGTCCACTCCCGTCTGCGACACCGACCCCAGGAAGGCACCCGTGTTGTTCCCCGCACCCGGCAGCGCCAGCTCCGCGGCACCACCGGACACCGACAACCGGGACGCACCCGCCGACGCGGACCACTCACCACCGACCTCGGCAGCACCGAGACCACCGGACACCGACCGCTCGAACGAGTCCTCGGCGAGCACCGCAGGATCGGCGGCCGGGGGCTCCTCCACCGGCGGCTCCTCGGTCGGCGGCTCCTCGACCGGAGGCTCGTCCACCGGGGGCTCCTCGACCGGAGGCTCCTCGGTCGGCGGCTCCTCGGTCGGCGGCTCCTCCGCCGGGGGCTCCTCGACCGGAGGCTGCGGGACGACCGCACCGATCGACATCGCCGTGAACTCGGGGATGCGGACGGTGGTGGCGGCGGTGCTGCTGCCCGGCCGGTGCGCGGTCAGCCCGACCGAACCAGCATCCTGCAGCGCCTCGGTGGAGTCGGTGCGCACCAACTGCGGCTCCACCGGCTCCTGCTCCGTCTCGGCCCACACCGCGGCGGTCACCTCGGTCGTACCGGTACCCGACACCCGCACCCGCACGTTCAGCGCCGACCCCGGCGTCCAGGTCAGCCCCGGCACCATCACCTCACCACCGGGGAACGACTCCGCCCCGCCGGTCAGCCGCGACAGGGCCAGACCGACCCGGCCCTCGGCGGTCACCCGCACCCGGACCCGGTACTCCTCACCGCTGCCCACCCGCCGGCCGGTGATGTACAGGTACGTGCCCGCGCCCGTCGGCGTCGAGGACAGCGAGAACGACGTCGTGACATCGGCGCCGGTCTGCGACACCGACCCCAGGAAGGCACCCGTGTTGTTCCCCGCACCCGGCAGCGCCAGGTCGGCCGCACCCCCGGACACCGACAACCGGGACGCACCCGCCGACGCAGTCCAGTCGCCACCGACCTCGGCAGCACCCAGACCACCGGACACCGACCGCTCGAAGGTGTCCCGGGCCAGCGGCACGGGCACCGCCGGGGCGGTCACCTCGACCTCGCGCCGCGCCGTGGCGGTGGCACCCCGGTCGTCGGTCACCGTGAGGGTGACCAGGTAGGTGCCGGCAGCGCCGTAGGCGTGCGACACCGTCCGGCCCGCGCCGGTCGACCCGTCGCCGAAGTCCCACGCGTACGAGGTGAGCGACCCGTCGGCGTCGGCCGAGGCCGAGGCGTCGAGCCCGACGGTCAGCCCGGAGGCCACCGCTGTGAAGGAGGCCGTCGGCGCCTCGTTCGGCACCGGCAGGGCGACGGTCACCAGGCGGCTGCTGGTCGACGTCGCACCGCGGTCGTCGGTCACCGTGAGGGTGACCGGGTAGGTCCCGGCCGCCGCGTAGCCGTGCGTCGCGGTGGCGCCGGTGGCCGTCGCCCCGTCACCGAAGGTCCACGCCCAGGAGACGATGCTCCCGTCGCTGTCGTGCGAGCGAGCGGCGTCGACGGCCACGGCGAGCTCGTCGCTCACCGCGTCGAACCGCGCGCCCGGCGGCACGTTGGCCGGCGTGCCGACCCCGCCCGCGACGGCGTGCGCGGAGACCTGGGCCGCCGACAGCGCGGTCGGGTAGAGCGCCACCTCGTCGACGCGGCCGGTGAAGGTGCTCGCACCACCCATCGCGCGGTCGCTGCCGACGCGGAGGTAGCCGTTGTAGGCCAGCCCGGAGGTCGTGTCGGTGCGCGAGCCCACGAGGACGCCATCCACGTAGAGGGCCATGCCCCCGCGGCCCATCGTGGCGGCGACGTGGTGCCACGCGCCGTCGTTGAACGAGGCGGTGCTGGTCACCGTCCGCTGCGTGGTGAAGGTCCAGAACAACGGGACGCTCACCCCGAAGTTCACCCGGCCGCGGTTGTCGAGGTAGACCTGCCGGTCGTAGGTCGAGCTGTTCCCCGTCCTCGCGTTGGCGAAGCCGATGATGCGGCCACCCCTGGTCGAGGTGGTCTGGAACCAGGCCTCCTGGGTGAAGGTGTTCGGCACGGCCGCGGCGGTCCGGGTGGCCAGCGTCGCGTTCGCCGTCCCGTCGAAGGCGTAGGCGGTGTCGCCGTCGGCGAGCGCGCCGACCTGGCCCTTGGTCACCCCGCTCCCCACGGTCATCGGCGACGAGCCGATCGCGTCGGCGGCGGTGGTCCCGGAGGACTCACCGAGGCGCCAGTGCGACGTGGCCCCGTCGGCGAGGACGGTCTCCGCGTAGGGCCGGCTCTGGCCGCCCGTGGCGGGGGCCACCTCGACCGCGACCCAGTCGGTCGAGACCGAGTTGCCGAACGGATCGGTGGCCGTCACGCGGTAGCGCAGCGAGCCGCTCACCCCAACGTCGGAGGCCGACATCGCCGGACGGTTCCACCACGTGGAGCTCTGGACGAGCTCGGCGACCGGGGCCTGCTCGCCCTCGCGGTGCACCGAGTAGGTGAGCGCGGCGTTGTCCTGGTCGCTCGTCGCCTGCCAGGAGATGGTCGCCTGGCCGGGCACCGGCGAGGCGGCGGTGGCGGTGGCGGTGAAGCCGTCCGCGCTCGGGCCGACCTGGTTGGGCGCCGAGCCGGGGAGCGCGTAGCGCACCAGGCCCTGCTGGTCGACGCCGTTGACCCGCGGGAACTCCCCGCCGTAGACGACGTACTGACCGTTGCCGGCCACGCTCCAGCCGGCCTGGTACTGGCCGGTGTACGTGCCCGGGGTCATCGTCGGGAACCACGGGAGCAGCGAGCCCGCGGGCTGGTTGCGGAGGTTGCTGTTCGCGAGGGTGTGCGAGCCGGTCACCCCGGTCGGCGCGAGGGAGAACGCGACGCCGAACCGGTGCACGCGCGGGTCCTGCTCCGGGAAGCCGCCGATGTTCTGGCAGTCGTGCGCGTGGCTGGCGACGTAGAGCGCGCCGTTCATCGGGTAGCTGGAGTAGCTGTCACCCCGGCAGTCGTTGATGGTGATGATCGCCCCGCCGTCGGCGGTGGCGGCGAACGAGCCCTCGAGGTTGCCCGGCCCGTGGTAGTCGTAGGCGGTGCCGTACACCGTGGTGCCGTCGGTGGACAGGCTGTAGACGGCGGAGTTGATGCCCTGGTTGGTCAGCTTCTGGTTGATCGCGAACGGCCGGGTCTCGCCCGTCACCGGGTCGAGCGCGGTCACGCCGGTCGCCTTGACGCCGTTCATCGAGTCGAACCGGCCGCCCGCCACAACCTGGGTGCCGTTGCCGGTGATCACCAGCGCCATGACCTGGTCGCTGGTGGAGCGGTTGCCGTTGCGGTTGCCCGCCGTCGACCCCACGCCGGGGAGGGGCGCCCACGGGAGGAGCGCGCCGTCGGCAGCGGTGACCGCGGCCAGCCGCGACCGGCTCACGCCACCCACGGCGGTGATGCTGCCCCCGAGGTAGACGGTGTCGTTCGTGGCGGCGATGGCCCGTACCTGGCTGTTGATGCTCGGCCGCCAGGTCGGGACCAGCTCGCCCGACCGGGTGTCGAAGGCGGCCACCCGTCGGCGGACCTGGCCGTCGACCTCGGTGAAGTCACCGCCGACGTAGAGGCGGCTGCCGTCCGGGGAGGCGGCCACGGCGAGGACCTGGCCGTTGAGGGTGTGCGCGAACGAGGCGATCAGCTCGCCGGTGCGGATGTCGTACGCGAGCAGGTTGTCCCGCGTGACCTCCTGCGTCCCCTCCGGCGCGCCGGCGGGCCGGGCGGTCGTGAAGGAGCCACCGACGTAGACGGTGTCGCCCACGACTGCCTGTGCCCAGGCGACCCCGTTGATCTGCACGGTCGGCAGCGCATCGGCGCTGACCGTGGTCGGGGTCGCCGGGTTCGCCGGCCCGAGCGGCGCCGAGTCGGCGGTCGCCGTGGCGACCGGCAGCAGGGCGAACACCCCTGCGGTCAGCGCGAGGCTGACCAGGCCGGCCAGGATCCGCTTCGGCGCAGCCGCCGACGATGCACGCATGTCTTGTCCCCCAGTGTTCGGATCCCACCGCAGCGCGCAGTGGTCCATACCGAGAGTCACGATGGCACGCCGCGACATGGGGGTCGATCACACGAACCGGTGACGCAGGGTGCCGCTCACCCCGGCGAGGGAACCCGCTGTGACCGTTCGTATGCGTCCGACTGCGCTGAGCGAGTAGTGACCCGGGAACGGTCGGCCGGGACCGCCACCAGGCGGTCCCGACCGACGTCTCAGGACGCGACGACCGTTCCGAACGCCGTGATCCGCACGGCGGTCGCGGCGGTCGTGCTGCCCGGCCGGTGCGCGGTCAGCCCGACCGAACCCGGCGCCTGCAGCGCCTCGGTGGAGTCGGTGCGCACCAGCTGCGGCTGCTCCGGCTCCGGCGCCCCCTCGGCCCACACGCTCGCGGTGATCTCGGTCGTCCCCGTCCCCGTCCCCGTCGTCCGCACCCGCACGGTCAGCGGCACCCCCGCCTGCCAGGTGAGGCCGGGCACGACCACCTCCCCGCCGGGGAAGGACTCCCCACCCGAGAGCCGGGACAGCGCCAGCGCGACCCGACCGTCGGCCATCACCCGCACCCGGACCCGGTACTCCTGACCGGCGCCGACCCGGCGGCCGCTCACGTACAGGTAGGTGCCCGCGCCCGTCGGGGTCGAGGACAGGGTGAACGACGCCGTCACGTCGGTGGCCGACGACGACACCCCCGCCAGGTAGGCACCGGTGTTGTTGCCCGCGCCGGGCAGGGCCAGCTCACCGGCGCCGCCCGCGACCGACAGCCGGGCACCGCCCACCGACGGGATCCACTCGCCGCCCACCTCGGCGGCTCCCCAGCCACCCGACACGATGCGCTCGAAGTCGTCGCGGGCGATCGCCGAGGGCTCGTCCGGGGCGCTGACCGTCACCGTCGCCTCGTGGGTGGCGGTCGCGCCATCGTCGTCGGTGACGGTGAGCGCGACGCGGTAGGTGCCGGCGGCGGTGTAGGTGTGCGACGTCGTCGCCCCCGTCCCGGTCGCACCGTCGCCGAACGTCCAGGACCAGCTCCGCACGGTGCCGTCGGGATCGGTCGATCCCCGTCCGTCCAGCGAGAGCACCAGGCCGTCGGCGGAGGAGGTGAAGGCCGCTGTCGGCGCCCCGTTCGACTGCGGCGCGGTCACGGTGACCGACCGCTCGGCGACCGCGGTCGCACCGTCGTCGTCGGTGACCGTCAGGCGCACCAGGTACGTGCCGGCGGCGGCGTAGGTGTGCGACACCGCCGGTCCCGACGCCTCCTCCCCGTCACCGAACGACCACGCGTGCGCGCGGATCGTGCCGTCGGGGTCCGTCGACGTCGAGCCGTCCACCGAGAGCACCAGCCCGTCGGCCGACGAGGTGAACGCGGCCGTGGGGACGTCGTTGGCGGGGGGCTCGGTCGGGCCGGTCGCGGCGGTGGCCGCCGCGAAGGCGGTGACCCGGACCGCGGTCGGGGTCGCGTTGCTCGACGGCCGGTGCACCGTCAGCCCGACGCTGCCGGGGGCCTGCAGCTCCGCGGTGGCGTCGGTGCGCACCAGCTGCGGGGCCGGCTCCGCGGTGCCCTGCCGCCAGACCGTCCCGCGGATCTCCGTGGTGCCGGTGCCCCACACCTGGGCACGCAGCTCGAGCGTGACCCCGGGCGCCCAGGTGACGCCCGGGACGACGACCTCCCCGCCGGGGAATGCCTCGGCCCCGCCGGAGACCCGGGACAGCGCCAACGCCACCGCGCCGTCGGGCATGACGCGCAGACGCACCCGGTACTCCCCGCCCGAGGCGATCCGGCGGCCCACCGCGTAGACGTACGTCCCCGCGCCGGCGGGCGTCGCCGAGAGGCCGAACGTCGTACGGACGTCGGCCGAGGTCTGCCGCACGCCGCCCAGGTGGGCCCCGGTGTTGTTGCCCGCGCCGGGCAGCGCCAACTGGGCCACGCCGGGGCTCACCGACTGGCGTCCGGCACCGACCGTCGCCGTCCAGGGACCGCCGGCGTCGGCGGTGCCCAGTCCGTTGGTCGCGGTGCGCCCGAAGGTGTCCCGGGCCAGCTCCGTCGGCCCGTCGGAGGCCGCCACCGTCACCGGACGGGTCACGCCGTGCGTCGCGCCGTCGTCATCGGTCACCGTCAACCGCACCTGGTAGGTGCCGGCCGTGGCGTAGTCGTGGGACGCCGTCGCACCGCTGCCGGTTGACCCGTCACCGAAGTCCCAGGCGTACGACGTGACCGTGCCGTCGTGGTCGACGGAGCTCGAAGCGTCCAGCCACGCGGTCAGCCCGGCCGTGGTCGCTGTGAACGCCGCTGCCGGCGGCTGGTTCGCCGGGGGCGCCGTGACCGTCACCTGACGCGTCGTGCTCCCAACCGCCCCCTTGTCGTCGGTCACCCGCAGCGTGACGGTGTAGGTACCCGGGGCGGCGTACCGGCGGGACGCGGTCACCCCGGTCCCCGTCGATCCGTCACCGAAGTCCCAGGCGTAGGCCGCCACCCGGCCGTCCCCGTCGGTGCTCGCCGAGGCGTCCACCGTGGCGGTCAGGTCGGCGACGGCGGTCGTGAAGACGGCGGTGGGCGCGACGTTGACCGCGGTGCCGGTGGTGCCGATCGCGTGGTGCCGGGCGACCTGCTCCGCGGTCAGGACCGTCGGGTACACCGCCACCTCGTCGATGGAGCCGGGGAAGTACGGGGCGCCCGACCAGGTGCGGTCCCCGCCGATCCGCCAGTAGCCGGTGATCTCCTGCGCCGAGATCCCGTCGGTACGACTGGCCGCCAGCTGGCCGTCGACGTACAGGCTCAGCCCGTTCGGGCCGAGCGTGGCCACCACGTGGTGGTAGGCGCCGTCGTTGTAGGACCGCGGCGTCACGAGCTCGAACGGCCGCCCCGGCCAGACGGCGAAGTGCAGCTTCCCGGCGGTGTCCAGCCAGAGGTGCCGGTCGTAGTGGTTGCTCAGCCCCGTCCGCACGTCACCGAACCCGAGGATCTTCCCCCCGGTGGTGCTCCGGGTCTGGAACCACGCCTCCACCGAGAAGGTGTGCGGGCCGCGCCGCGGCGACTGCGAGGCGAACCCCCCGTTCGTGCCGTCGAACCGCGCGGCGGCGTCCGTGTCGCCGCGCAGCGCGCCGGAGACGCCCCGGGTCACCCCACCGCTGGCCCCGAGGTCGTCGATCCCACCCTGGTCGAAAGCGGTGGCGCCCGAGCGCTCGCCCATGGGCCAGTAGCTCGTTGCCCCGTCCGCGTGCACGGCGTCGGCGTAGGGCCGCGCGGTCGCCGACCCCGACGACGTGCCCGAGGCCGTGCCGATCACCGCCTCGTTGCCGTGCGGATCGGTGACCGTGACCCGGTAGGTGTGCGCGCCCGGCGAGGCCCCGCGGTCCGTCCACGCCAGCGGCGCGGCCTGCCACCACTGAGAGGAACGGGTGAACGTCGCGGTCGGCGTCGCTGCCCCGTCCCGGTACACGCGGTAGGTGAGGTACTGGTTGTCCAGGTCGGTGGCCCCCTGCCAGCCGACCCGGAGCGTGCCGGCGGCGACCGGCGTCACGCCGACGCCGCCGCTGACCTGCGGCCCTTCCGCGTTCGGGGCGATCGAGGGCATGGCGAAGCGGACGAGGCCCTGCTGGGCCTTGCCGTTCACCCGGGGGAACTCCCCGCCGTAGACCAGGTACTGGCCGTTGCCCGTGACGCTCCAGCCGGCCTGGTACTGCCGGGTGACCGTGCCCTGGGCGAACGCGGGGAACCAGGTGAGCAGCGACGGCGCCGGCCGGCCGTAGAGGTTGGCGTTGGCCATCGTGTCGCTGCCGACCCGCCCCGACGCGGCGAGGCTCACCGCGGTGGCGTGCTTCCAGACCTGCGGCTGCTGCTCGGGGAAGCCGCCGATGTTGCTGCAGCGGTGCGCGTGCGAGGCGGTGTAGAGCGCCCCGTTCATCGGAAAGCTGGAGTAGGTGTCGCCACGGCAGTCGGCGATCCACCGGACCGCGCCGCCCGCGGCCTCGGCGGCGAAGGAGCCCTCGAGGTTGCCCGGCCCGTAGTAGTCGTACGCCGTCCCGTACACGACCGCGCCGTCGGTGGAGAGGCTCCAGACGGCGGAGTGGACGCCCTGGTTGGTGAGCAGCTGGTTGAGGGCGAAGCTGCGGTTGGCCCCGGACACGGGGTCCAGCGCCGCGACGCCCGTCGCCCGCGCACCGTTCATCGAGTGGAACCGGCCGCCGACGACGACCTGGTTCCCACCACCGGTGACGACGATGGCCATGACCTCGTTGGAGGTGCGGCTGTTGGCGGCGGTGTCCAGCGTGCCGGGGATGGCCTTGCCGTCCGCGTCGAAGCGCGGGAGCCGGTTGCCGTCCGTCGGACCGGTGCCCGGCACCGGGGCCCACGGGAGCAGCGAGCCGTTGGCGGCCGACACGGCGGCCAGGCGGGTGCGGCTGACGCCGCCCACCGCGGTCAGACTGCCGCCCAGGTAGACCGCGGACCCCGTCGCGCCCAGGGCTCGCACCTGGCTGTTGACGCTCGGGGCCCACCCGGCGACCAGCGCCCCGGTCGCGGTGTCGTAGGCGGCCACGCGGTTGCGGGGCTGGCCGTTCGCCACCGTGAAGTCGCCACCGACGTAGACGCGCTTCCCGTCGGGGGACGCGGTCACGGCGAGCGCCTGGGCGTTGAGGTCGGGCGCGAAGGAGGGGACCAGCTCCCCGGTCCGGATGTCGAAGGCCAGCAGGTTGTTGCGCACGACCTCACCGACACCCAGGGGGGCCCCGGCCGGGCGGGCACGGGTGAACGAGCCGGCCGCGTAGACGGTGGTGCCGACGACGACCTGCGACCACACCACCCCGTTCACCTGGACGGTCGGCAGCGGGTCTGCCGAGACGGTCACCGGGTCGGTGGCCGGCGGGCCGAGGGGAGCGGAGTCCGCCCGCGCGGCCGGGCCGGCGAGCACGATCGTGCCCAGGCACAGCAGGGCACTGGTCACCCCGGCCAGCAACCGCGTCGCCGGCCTCCCCGCGCGTGACTCCATCCCGCTCCCCCGTCTCGCCCCGACCGGCCCGCAGACGGACCGGTTCTGAATACTCAGAGTGACGATCGACCGGGCGAGCCGCCTGGCGCAACCGCCTGATCCGGTGACACCCGGCGGCTCGCACCACTCGTACAGGGCAAAATGTGACGCTCAGTGATTGGGTCCGGTCGCCGGGCGACGGCGGCGGGCCCCGCCTCGGGGCCGCCCACGACGACGACCGGGGCCGGCCGCCGCAGCGGCCGGCCCCGGTCGGGGATCGCGGGTCGAGCAGGTGGCCCCGGTCCACGGGGCCTCGGATCAGCGGACGGGACCGGTGAAGAGCAGCAGCGGCGCACCCGCCTCGTAGCCCACCTCCACGGTGACGAGGTCCCGGGAATCGGCGGGCACGCTGAAGACGTAGACGCCCTCCGCGCTCTCCCCCGCGGCGAGCATCCCGGAGAGCGGGCGCTGCGACGGGTCCTCCAGCGGGGAGGCCGGGGTGCGATCGTCGCTGTAGTACATGTTCACCGCGACGCCGCTGACCGACAGCGGTTCGCCCGTGCCGTTGGTGACCCGCACGGTCACCTGCACGGCCGGCCCGGCGATGTTGCCCGGCCCGGTGGCGGTGCCCTCGATCCCGCGGATCGACGGCAGCGAGGCGGTGACCCCGGTCCCCGCGTCCGCCGTCGCCTCCAGCGCGACCTCCGGCAGCGGCGCCGGCAGCTCGTCCACGTCCTCCGTCGGCCCGGTCGGCTCGGGCGTCGGGGGCGGCGGGGGGACCGCGGTACCCGTGGCCACCGAGGTCGGATCGGCGGCGGCTCCCGTCGTTCCCGTCGCCGGCCCGTCGTTCCCGCCGAGCGTGACGGCGAGGCCCACGAGGCCGGCCACGAGGAGCACCGCCACGGCGACGATCAGAAGGCGGCGGCGCGCCGGCGGAGGTGCGCCGGTGGTGCCGGTGGGCGTCGTCATCGGGGCAACCGTCCGATCTCGCGGAACCACTTGCCGCAGGCGAGCACCAGGTACCCGGCCGTCGCGGCGAAGAGGAAGGTGTAGGCGGAGAAGAAGACCGCGGGTGCGCCCAGCAGGACGAACACCCAGCAGAGCAGGCCGTAGTCCGTGGGCACGACCAGGAGCGAGCGGAGCACGCTGGGGCGCTCGTCGGTGCGCTCGGCCCGCGTCCGCGCCCCGTGCCGCTCGCGCAGCGCCTCGTTCAGCATGGTGCCGAAGAAGAGCACCGCGGCGACGACGCAGAACCCGAGGGGCACCAGCAGCCACACCCCCCGGGGCACCGCCTCGGAGCGGTAGAGGTGGATCAGCACGGCCAGGTGCAGTGAAGAGGTCTTGGCCGCGTCCACCATGTGGTCGAGCCACTCGCCGGCGGGCGACCCGCCACCGCGCAGCCGGGCCAGCTG
Organism: Blastococcus sp. SYSU DS0828; assembly: GCF_054050975.1. Classification (NCBI taxonomy): domain Bacteria; kingdom Bacillati; phylum Actinomycetota; class Actinomycetes; order Geodermatophilales; family Geodermatophilaceae; genus Blastococcus; species Blastococcus sp. SYSU DS0828. The sequence continues at coordinate 71,117 of NZ_JBJHAK010000012.1, forward strand.
CCCGTCCGCGGCGTCGAACGCGTACCCGACCGCGAGGAGCACGGAGACGGCCACCCCGGTCGTCCACGACGGGCTCCCGAGCGCGAGCAGCACGATGGCCGAGGTGGTGAACACGGCGCTGACGCCCGTGACCACGTTGGGGGTCAGCCGCGCGTGGAAGGCCGCCGCAGCGAGGACCCGGCCCAGCTTGCGGTTGACGAACCGCGAGTAGGCAGGCGCCCCCTGGGCACCCTTCTGCGCCGCGGACAGGCGGCGCACCGTGGTCCGGAAGTCCTCGGCTCCCGTCGGGGCCGGCTGCGCGGCGCGGGTCGCCGTCACTGCTGAGCCCCGGGGAACGGGATGACGTCGGACGCCAGATCGGCCGGCCCGCCCGCCACCGACTCGTCCCTCGCCGCCGCCCGCGGGAAGGGGACCGGCGCAGGGAGCGAGCCGGGCTCGGGGAGGCGCCGGCCCGACGGGCGTCGGCTCGGCACCTGGCGCCCGGCCAGCCGGCGGGCGAGCTGCTCGTAGCCGGCGGCGACCGAGTCCCAGTCGTATCCCCGGGCCAGTTCGCGTGCCCGCACGCCGGCGCGGCGGACCGCGCCCGGGTCGGCCTCGGCGGCGTCCACGAGCGAGGCCACGTCCGCGGGGCTGCCGAAGAACCGGCCGGAGTCCTCGATCACCTCACGGTTGAAGTCCACGTCGTAGGCCAGGACGGCGGTACCGGCGCCGATCGCGCGCAGCAGCGAGGGGTTGGTGCCACCGACCGAGTGACCGTGCAGGTAGGTGTAGGCGTGGGCGTAGAGCTGGTCGAGCTGCTCCTGGTCCCACACGCCGCCGAGGAAGCGCACCCGCCCATCGGCGAGCCCGTGCACCCGTGCGGTGTACGCGTCCGAGTAGGGGGCGGAGCCGACCACGACCAGCGGCTTGCGCGCCCGGCTGCGCCGGTACCCGTCGACGATGACGTCGACGTGGTTCTCCGGCTCGAATCGGGCGACCACGAGGTGGTACCCGCCCGGGGTGAGCCCCAGCTCGGCGAGCTTGCCGGTGCCCGGTTCGATGATCGGGGCGCCGTAGGTCAGCAGTGTCGTGGGCACCCCGAACTCCGACCGGTAGTAGTCGGCGATGCCCTGGGCGTCGGCGATGAGGGCATCGGACCAGCGGACCGCCAGCGCCTCGGCCGCGCGGTAGTAGCGCTGCCCGATCGGGCCCCACTTGGCGCGCTTCCACTCCAGCCCGTCGACGTGCGTGGCGACCGGGATCCGGGCGGCGCGCAGGGCCGGGAGGAGGGGGGCGTTGGCCGCGTTGAACACGAAGGCCGCGTCCGTGCGGTGCGCCAGCAGGTGGGCCACGGAGAGCGCCGAGTGGCTCAGCGTCTCCAGCGACCGCTTGCGGGCGGCGGGGAGGTGCACCAGCTCCATGCCGAGGTGGCGTTCGGGCCGAGCCTCCTGACCCGGGGCGGTGCGGCAGTACACGACCACCTGGTGCCCCCGCTCGGCGAGCCGGCGACCGACCTCCTCGACCGCGGTCTCGAACCCGCCGTACCGCGCGGGTACGCCGCGCGTGCCGACCATGGCGATCCGCATGGCCCCTCCGTCCGTCTCCTGGTGCAGCGGAACCGGCCACCTGGGTGCCGTTCCACGTCCTCTGACCAGGAGCTTCGTCGCCTCGCGGGCCGGGGCGGACGGTTCCGGGGGCCGGATGACCCGTGCGGGTGACGCTCGCGAGGGGGAGGTCAGTAGGCGCCGGAGCGCGACAGCACGGCCCGCCCGGTCTTCCAGAGGATCACGACGTCCAGCGCCAGCGACCAGTTCTCCACGTACCGGAGGTCCAGGCGCACGGACTCCTCCCACGAGAGGTCGCTGCGGCCGGAGATCTGCCAGAGCCCGGTGAGCCCGGGCTTGACCAGCAGCCGGCGGCTCACCGAGGAGTCGTAGCGCGCCACCTCGGCGGGCAGCGGTGGGCGCGGCCCCACCAGCGACATGGCTCCGCCGAGCACGTTGAGCAGCTGGGGCAGCTCGTCGAGGGAGAGCCGGCGCAGCAGCCGCCCGACCGGCGTGACCCGCGGATCTGCCCGGATCTTGAACAGCGGGCCGTCGGAGATGTTCTCCGCGCGCAGGGCGTCGAGCTGCTGGTCGGCGTCGACCACCATGCTGCGGAACTTCAGCATCGTGAAGGTCCGCCCACCCAGGCCGACCCGCTCCTGGCGGTAGAGCACCGGGCCGGGGCTGGTGAGCCGCACGGCCGCGGCGATGAGCAGCAGCACCGGCGAGAGGGCGAGCAGCGCCAGAGCCGCCACGGCGCGGTCCATGCCGCCCTTGACGACGCGTCGCCACCCCTCGAAGCACGGCTCCTCCACCGCCAGCAGCGGCAGCCCCTCGAAGGGGCGGATGTGCAGCCGCGGCCCGGCGACCTCGATCAGGCCCGGGGCCACGAGGAGCTCGAGCCCGGTGCCCTCCAGCTGCCAGGACAGCTGCCGCAGGTACTGCGCCGCCGTCTCGCTGGCGGAGGTGACCGCGATGGTGTCCGCCCCGTAGGTGTCGGCGAGGAGCAGGACGTCGTCCAGGCCCGCCACGGGGACGCCGGCGCGCTCGGCGACCCGCACCCGGTCGGCCGGGGTGACGGCGGCGGCGACGACCTCCAGCCCGCCGAAGCGTTCCCGCTGCAGCCGCCCGACCAGCTCCAGCACCGCACCGCCACGCCCCACGACGACGACCTTCTTCGTGCACCGGCCCTGCGCCCGGAGGGCGCGCAGCCGGGTGCGGGCGACGTACCGGCCGAGCAGCGTGGCAGCGGTGAGGGCAGGGATGGCCACGACGACGAGCGCGCGACTCAGCTCCAGCGCGGCGGCGTAGGAGAGGAAGCTGGTCCCGCCCAGGAGCAGCAGGCCTGCGCGGCCGACACGGCGGTACTCGTCGCTGCCGGTGCCGTACGACCGTTCGGAGTAGGCACCGGTGGCCGCCAGGAGCACCGGCCAGGCCAGCACGAGACCGAGCGCGGCCCAGAAGAGCGCCGTGCCCGGCCCGGCGGGTGCGGCACGGGCCAGCAGCACGGTGCCGCTCGCGACGGCGGCCAGCACGCTCTCCACCCCGACGAGCGTCACCGTGTAGGACCGCACCCAGGCCGGCGCGGAGCGACGGGCGGGCAGCCGCGTACGCCCGGGAGCGGCGGCGGATCCGCCGGGGGCCCCCGGCAGGATCACCTCACCCGAGCTCGCCTGCTGGCGGTCCAGAAGCATGCGTCCCCCCGAACGTCACGCACCGTAGTCGGCTACTGCCGTCGGCCGGCGCGCGGCGGCCTGAGCAGGGAAGCAACCCGGCACGTAGCGGTGCTGATCGAGAGCAACCCTCACAGCGCGTCAGGGCGGGCGTCAACACGAAGCGTCACCCTGTCACCCGATAGGGCCGCGGAACGCCCGGCGACGGTCGTCAGCCGCGGGGGTGGACCTGGTTCTGCGCGGCCTCCAGGCCGCTGGTGAGGAGGAGCTCGGTGGCGTCTGCGGCCTCCACGAGCAGCAGATCCAGCTCCTTGCGCTCGGTCGCCGAGAAGTCCTTCAGCACGAAGTCGGCGGGGTCCTGCCGACCGGGAGGCCGGCCGATGCCGACCCGCACCCGCAGGTAGTCCTTGGTGCCGGTGGACCGGGTGATCGAGCGCAGCCCGTTGTGGCCGCCCTCCCCACCCCCGCGCTTGAGCCGCACCACCCCGAAGTCGATGTCCAGCTCGTCGTGGACGACGACCAGCTGCTCGGCCGGGAGCTTGTGGTAGTCGAGCAGGCCGCGCACCGGGCCACCGGACTCGTTCATGTAGGTCGTGGGCTGCGCGAGCACGACTCGCCTGCCCGCCAGCCGGCCCTCGCCGGAGACCGCGCGGGAACGGGCACCCTTGCCCGGGGCGAGCCGGATCCCGGCTCGACGGGCGAGCTCCTCGAGGACCATCGCGCCGACGTTGTGCCGGTTGCCGGCGTACGCCGGCCCGGGGTTGCCCAGCCCGACGACCAGGTAGGGCCCCTCGGGCGGCGGGGACGCCGCAGGGGCGCCGGCGGTGCCGGCGCCCCTGCGGGCCGTGCTCTCGATCAGCGGATGCCTCAGTCGTTCTTGCTGTTCTCGGCGGCGTCCATCGACTCGCCGCTGCCCTGCGCCAGGGGCTCGGGGACGACGTCGCCCTCGCCGGCGCCCTCGGCCGCCTCCGCGGACTCCTCGCGCTCGATGCCGGCCTCGGCCTCGGCGTCGGCGAGCTCGGCCTCGAGCGCCTCGGCCGTGGGCGCACCCAGGAAGCCGATGACCAGTGCCTCGGGGTCGGTGATCAAGGTCGAACCGGCCGGCAGGACCAGGTCGCCGGCGGTGATGTTCTGCCCGGCGTCGCGGCCGGTGACGTCGACCTCGATGCTGTCCGGCAGGCGCGTCGCGTCCGCCTCGATGGAGACGGTGTTCAGCTGGTGGTTCGGGATGGCGTCCGGCGCCGGCTGACCGACGACGACGATCGGCACGTCGACGGTGGTCTTCTCGCCGCGGCGGACGACCAGCAGGTCGACGTGCTCGTGCACGCGGGTCAGCGGGTCGCGCTGGACGGCCTTGGTCAGCGCCAGCTGCTCCTTGCCGTCCAGGACGATGGTCAGCAGGGCGTTGGCGCCACCGTTGCGCAGCGCCGCGGCGAACTCGCGCGCCGGCAGCGAGAGGTGGACGACGTCCTGGCCGTGCCCGTAGAGGACGGCGGGGACGCGGCCGGCGCGCCGGGTGCGGCGGGCGCTGCCCTTGCCGAACTCGGTGCGGGTCTCGGCCTCGAGACGGTAGTCAGCCACGGTGAATGTGCTCCTCGGAAGGTGGATCGGTCTGCGGGCCGGCGACCGGGCGCAGCACACCCCACGGGGCACACGCACGTCGATCACGGAGTACGGGTGGACCGTCTCCCTCGCCGGGCAACGGGAGCCAGGTTACCCCAGCCCGGTCAGCCGCCGAGCACCGCGTCGAGCACCTGCCGCGCGCAGTCGTCGACCGTCCGCCCACTGGTGCCGACGGTGACCTCGGCATCGGTCGGCGCCTCGTACGGATCGCTGATCCCGGTGAACGCCGGGATCTCCCCGCGCCGCGCCTTGGCGTAGAGCCCCTTGCGGTCGCGCGCCTCGCAGTCCGCCAGCGACGTCGCCACGTGCACCAGCACGAAGCTGCCCGGTCCGGCCTGCCGCTCGACCTCCCTGCGGACGGCGGTGCGCACCTCGGCGTAGGGGGCGATGGGGGCGCAGACCGCGACGCCGCCGTGCTTGGCGATCTGCGCGGCCACCCAGCCGATGCGCAGGACGTTGGTGTCCCGGTCGGCCCGCGAGAAACCCAGGCCCGCGGAGAGGTGGTGGCGCACCTCGTCGCCGTCGAGCAGCGTCACGGTCCGCCCACGCTCGACCAGCAGCTCCACCAGGCGGGCGGCGATGGTCGACTTGCCGGCGCCGGAGAGCCCGGTGCAGAAGACGACGAGCCCCCCGGTGCGGGGCGGGGCGACGCCGAGCTCGCTGCCCAGCAGGGTCGCCCCGTACGCGGCGGCGACCTCCTCGGCCGGGACCTCGGGGCTCCCCGGCGTCACCGGGACCGGCAGGACGACGACCTCCCGCCCCCTGGTGCGGGCCGGTCCCCAGGCGGCGGCACGCTGCGCCAGCGCCGCGGAGTCCGGCGGGAGCCCGGCCGCCGGCAGCAGCACCAGCAGCCGGGGCGGCAGGCTCGAGACGTCGGCCGGCGGGGCACCGACCCAGGCGGCCGGGGACTGCCAGCCACGCTCGCGGAGCCGGGCCGCCACCGCGGCCGGCGGCTCCCAGCGCGGCACCTCCGCGACGGTCAGGTCCTCGCCGTCGGAGGTCGCCACGACCACGCCCTGGGCGTCCTCGTACTCCTCCGCGGCGGGCAGGTCCGGCGCGGAGCCGACCAGGCCGAAGTGGTAGCGGGCGACGGCGGCGACCTGCGCGTCACCGAGTCTGCAGCGAGCCGGCACGCCGGCCATCCTCCCAGGGGACGACCGGCGGGCGCGGACCGGTGTGTCAGCTGGCGCCGTCGAACAGGCTGGTGACCGAGCCGTCCTCGAAGACCTCCTTGATCGCCCGCGCGAGCAGCGGGGCGATGGAGAGGACGGTGAGCTTGTCGAACTGCCGCTCCGGCTCGATCGGCAGCGTGTTGGTCACGATGACCTCGCTGACCTTGCTGTTGGACAGCCGCTCGACCGCGGGGCCCGACAGCACGCCGTGCGTGGCCGTGACGATCACGTCGGCGGCGCCCGCTTCGAACAGCGTCTCGGCGGCCTTCACGATCGTGCCGCCGGTGTCGATCATGTCGTCGACCAGGATGCAGACCCGGCCCTCGACCTCACCGACGACGCGGTTGGCGACGACCTCGTTGGCGACCAGCGGGTCGCGGGTCTTGTGGATGAAGGCCAGCGGGGTGCCGCCGAGCTTGTCGCTCCACCGCTCGGAGACCCGGACCCGGCCGGAGTCCGGCGAGACGACGGTGATGTCGCGGTCGCCCCAGCGGTCGCAGACGTGCTTGACCAGCAGGTCGAGGGCGAAGAGGTGGTCGACCGGGCCGTCGAAGAAGCCCTGGATCTGGGCGGTGTGCAGGTCGACGGTCATCAGCCGGTCGGCGCCGGCGGTCTTGAACATGTCGGCGACCAGCCGGGCGGAGATGGGCTCGCGCCCGCGGTGCTTCTTGTCCTGCCGGGCGTAGGGGAAGAACGGCGCGACGACGGTGATCCGCTTGGCCGAGGCGCGCTTGAGCGCGTCGACCATGATCAGCTGCTCCATCAGCCACGTGTTGATCGGGGCGGTGTGGCTCTGCACCACGAAGGCATCGCAGCCGCGCACCGACTCCTCGAAGCGCACGAACAGCTCGCCGTTGGCGAACTCGTAGGCGGCCGTCGGGGTGGGGGTCACGCCCAGGTGACCGGCGATCTCGTCGGCCAGCGCGGGGTAGGCCCGGCCGGAGAAGAGCATCATGCTCTTGTTCGTCGTCTGCCGGATGGCGCTCATCGGCTCGCTGCCCCTAGCTGTCGGAGTCCGCACGGGAGGGCCCGGACCGGTCCTCCCCGGGTGCCTCGGTCCGGTTCTCGGCCGCTGCCGCGGCCTCCGCAGCGGGCGAACCGGGCCGTCGGCGACGTACCCAGCCTGCCACATTGCGCTGGGGTGCCCGGGCGACGGCCATCGCCCCGGGGGGCACATCGGAGGTGATGACCGACCCCGCGGCGGTGTAGGCGCCGTCGCCCACCGTGACCGGCGCCACGAACATGTTGTCGGCGCCGGTGCGCGCGTGGTCGCCGATCGTCGTGCGGTGCTTGGCCACGCCGTCGTAGTTGACGAACACGGTGGCCGCCCCGATGTTGGTGCCGCGGCCGATCGTGGCGTCGCCGACGTAGGACAGGTGCGGGATCTTCGCACCCTCCCCCACCTGCGCGTTCTTCGTCTCCACGAAGGTGCCGACCTTCGCCCCGGCCGCGAGGTCGGTGCCCGGCCGCAGGTAGGCGAACGGGCCGACCGAGACCCGCGGACCGATCCGCGCACCGACCGCGTGCGCCCGCACCACGGTGGCTCCCTCCCCCACCTCGGTGTCGACCAGCGTGGTGTCCGGGCCCACGTGGGCAGCATCACCCACCGAGGTCACCCCCTGGAGGTGCGTGCCGGGCTCCAGGACGGCGTCGCGGCCCACCGTCACGGTGACGTCGACCCACGTGGTGAGCGGGTCGACGACGGTGACGCCGCTGCGCATGAGCTCGGCGAGCACCCGGTCGTTGAGGGTGCGCCGGCGGGCGGCCAGCTCCACCCGGTCGTTGCAGCCGAGCACGTCGTCGGGATCCTCGGCACGCACCCCGCCGACCGGCGCCCCGTCGCCGACGAGCAGACCGAGGACGTCGGTGACGTAGAGCTCGCCCTGGTCGTTGCCGGCGTCGATGCGGCCCAGCGACGACCGGAGGACCGCGGCGTCGCCGACGTAGACGCCGGCGTTGATCTCGCGGATCGCCCGCTGCTCCGGTGTGGCGTCGCGCTGCTCCACGATCGCGCGCACCCGGCCGTCGGCGTCCCGCACGATGCGGCCCAGACCGGTCGGGTCGGCCACCTCCGCGGTGAGGACCGTGAGCACGTTCCCCGCCCGCAGGTGCTCGTCCACCAGGCGCGCCACGGTCGCCGCCCGGAGCAGCGGTGCGTCACCGTTGACCAGCAGCACCGGCCCCTCGAGTTCCGGGACCGCGGCCAGGGCGACCGCGGCCGCGTGCCCCGAGCCCAGCTGCTCCTCCTGGACGACGGGCAGCGCGGTGGGCGCGATCTGCGCCAGGTGCTCCTCGACCTGGTCGCGCCCGGAGCCGACCACCACGACCGTCGCGCCGGCGCCGAGCGGCTCCGTGGCGGCGAGCACGTGGCCGAGCATGCTGCGCCCGCCCAGCGGGTGCAGCACCTTCGGGGTGGTCGAGCGCATGCGGGTGCCCTGCCCGGCGGCCAGGACGACGACGGCGGCCACCGCCGGCGCGGCGTGGGCAGGGGCCGGCTGCACGTGGGTCACGGAACTCCTCGATCGGCGTCGGCGGGTTGCGCTGGGGGACTCGGACTCGAACCGAGACTTCCCGGCTCCAAAGGCCGGCGGGCTGCCGATTACCCCATCCCCCATCCCCGGGCCGTGCCGGCCCGGAGGGCGCCGGGGAGCGGCGCCCGGGACGAGCCTAGGGCCCCGCCGGCGTGGGCAGCACCCGCGTGGGGACCGATCCCCCGCCGTCGGCTCGCCGACTCACCCGGGGTGCCGTACGTTACGGCCACGCAGCCGGGCCCCAGTGCGCGCCGGCCGATCCCCCACCGGTCGCCCTCGGAGGCCCCTTGTCTGCTCCTGCCCGCACCCGGCCCATGGCTCCTCCGCGTCCCGCGGAACCGCACGCCGGGCTCCCGGCCAACGCGATCGGCCGACGCAAGAGCGTCCTGGAGATCGTCACCCTCTACGTCTTCGTGGTGGTGCCCTTCCTCGCCCTGGCGGCCGTCGTCCCGGCCGTGTGGGGCTGGGGGCTGTCCTGGCTCGACGTGGGGCTCGCCGTCGGCTTCTACTTCTTCACGCTCCTCGGCGTGACCGTGGGCTACCACCGGTACTTCACGCACGGCTCCTTCAAGGCCAAGCGCCCGCTCCGGCTGCTGCTGGCCGTCGCCGGGTCCATGGCGGTGCAGGGCCCGGTCGTGCAGTGGGTGGCCGACCACCGGCGGCACCACGCCTTCTCCGACCGCGACGGCGACCCGCACTCGCCGTGGCGCTACGGCAGCGACGCCCGCGCGCTGCTCAAGGGCATGTTCCACGCCCACCTCGGCTGGCTGTTCGAGCGGCGCAAGACCAGCCAGGAGCGCTACGCACCCGACCTGATGAAGGACTCCGCGCTGGTCACCACCGACCGGCTGTTCGTGGTGTGGGCGGCGATCAGCCTTTTCCTCCCGGCCGTCATCGGCGGCCTGGTGACGATGAGCTGGGCCGGCGCCTGGACGGCGTTCTTCTGGGCGGGGCTGGTCCGCATCGCGCTGCTGCACCACGTCACCTGGTCGATCAACTCGGTCTGCCACGTGGTCGGCGACCGCCCGTTCGTCTCCCCGGGCCGTGACCGCGCGACGAACTTCTGGCCGCTGGCGATCCTCAGCGCGGGCGAGTCGTGGCACAACCTCCACCACGCCGACCCGACCTGCGCCCGGCACGGCGTGCTGCGCGGGCAGATCGACATCAGCGCCCGCACCATCTGGGTGTTCGAGAAGCTCGGCTGGGCCTGGAACGTCAAGTGGCCCGACCCCGTGCGGCTGGCGGCCAAGCGGCGGCTGCCCGCGGCCACCGGCAGCTGAGCTCCGGAGCCCGCGGGGCGATCCCGCGGGCTCCCGTCAGGCGGTCGGCCGGGCCCCGGGGACCGGGCCCGTGACGGCCCGCACCGTGCGGAACGCGCCGACGCCGGCGAGCTCGGCCGCGAGCCGGACGGCGGACCGCTCGTCGGCCGCGAGCGCGGCCACCGTGGGTCCCGAGCCGCTCACCAGCACGGCGCGGGCGCCGGCGTCCTCGGCCGCGCGCAGCGCCCGGCGCAGCTCCGGCCGCAGGGCCAGGGCGGCCGGCTGCAGGTCGTTGACCAGGGCAGCGGCGAGCTCCGTCGTCGAGCCCGAGCGCAGCGCGGCGAGCACCGGGTCGGCCGGCGTCGGCCCGGCCGCGTCGGGCAGCCGGCCGGCGGCGCGCATCCGGTCGAGCTCGGCGTAGACGGCCGGGGTGGACAACCCCTCCCCGGCGATGCCGAGCACCCAGTGCCAGCGCCCGCCGGTGAGCACCGGTGAGACCTGCTCCCCCCGGCCCGTGCCCAGGGCGACACCGCCGACGAGGGCGAACGGCACGTCGCTGCCCAGCTCGGCGGCGAGCGACAGCAGGTCCTCGCGGCCGGCCCGGGTCCCCCAGAGCGCGTCCAGCGCCACCAGCGTCGCCGCCGCGTCGGCGCTGCCGCCGGCCAGCCCCGCGGCGACCGGGATGCTCTTGGACACCTCCAGGTCGGCGTCGGCGCGGACGCCCGCGTGCGCGGCGAGCAGCTCCGCGGCCCGCCAGACCAGGTTGGTGCGGTCGGCGGGCACCTGCCCCGGGCCGTCGGCCGCGCCGGCCCCCTCCCCGGTCACCCGCAGGGACAGCCCCTCGCCCGGCCGCGCGGTGACGGTGTCGTGCAGCGACACGGCGAGGTAGATGGTCTGCAGCGCGTGGAACCCGTCGGCGCGCAGGGGTCCCACGCCCAGGTGCACGTTGATCTTCGCCGGCGCCCGGACGACCACCGCGTCCCGGCCGCTCACGGCTGCACCGCTCCGGTGCCGGCCAGCCGGGCGAAGTCGGCGAGGGAGAGCTGCTCACCGCGGGCGGAGGGCTCGATGCCGGCGGCGCGCAGGCGCGCCTCGGCCGCGGCGGGGCCGCCCGCCCAGCGGGCCAGCGCCGCCCGCAAGCCCTTGCGCCGCATGCCGAAGGCCGCGTCCACCACGGCGAAGGTCGCCTCCCGGTCCCCCGCTGGGGGCGGCCGGCGGACGAGGGCCACCAGCCCCGAGTCGACGTTGGGCTCGGGCCAGAAGACCCGGCGGCCGACGTTGCCGGCCCGGCGCACCTCGCCGTACCAGGCGGCCTTGACCGAGGGGACGCCGTACGCGGACGTCCCGGGCGCGGCGGCCAGCCGTTCGGCCACCTCCGCCTGCACGAGCACCAGCGCCCGGTCGAGGGTGGGCAGCAGCTCCAGCAGGTGCAGCAGCACCGGCACCGCGATGTTGTAGGGCAGGTTCGCCACCAGCGCGGTGGGCGGGGGCCCGGGCAGCTCCTGGACCCGCAGCGCGTCGGCCTGGACCACGGTGAGCCGGTCGGCGAGGTCGGGGCGGCGCGCGGCGACGGTCTCGGGCAGGAGCGCGGCCAGCCGCGGGTCGATCTCCACCGCCGTCACCTGCGCGGCGGCCGGCAGCAGGCCGAGGGTCAGCGAGCCCAGCCCGGGACCCACCTCGAGGACGACGTCGTCGGGCCGCAGGTCCGCGGTCCGCACGATCCGCCGGATCGTGTTGGCGTCGTGCAGGAAGTTCTGCCCGAGGGTCTTGGTGGGGCGCAGGTCGAGCCGCTGGGCCAGCTCGCGGATGGCGGCCGGGCCCAGCAACCCGTCCGGCTGCTCGGGTGCGGTGCTCAGCGGATCAGCTGAACAGGCGGGGGCCGCAGTGCGGCCACTGGCCCGCCCCGGAGCGCTGGTACAGCAGCTGGGCGCGGTAGGTCTGCTCGTCGGCCGACGCGGCCGCCGGGTCACCGGCCCCCCCGACCGCGTTCCAGGTGGCCTGCGAGAACTGGTACATGCCGCGGTACTTGCCGGTGCCGCTGACCGCGTTCGGGCGCCCGCCGGACTCGCACGCGGCCAGCGCCGACCAGTTCAGACCATCGGCGGCAGGGCGGTTGGTCGGGCGGGCCTTGGTGCCGACCGTGACGTGCTCGTCGACCGGCGCGCGGGTGACGGTGCGGGAGAGCTCCTCACGGCTGGTCTCGCGACCGTCGACGACGGTCACCCGGTAGGTCGTCGACTGCTCGCCGTCGACGCCCGGGACGGTCACCGTCTCGTCACCCTGGAACGCCTCGGCGTCCTTGGTCTCCACCCGCCCGTGGGCGATGGGGGTCGTCTCGGTGACCTCGGAGACCTGCACCCGGTACACCTGCAGCCGCATGCGGTTGAGCAGGGCCTGGGACGGCCGCAGGCTGGTGCGGTCGGTCTCGCTGAGCGCGATGCCCTGCTCGGCGAGCAGGTCGCCGGCCGTGGCGGCGGTGGTGGTGACCACCCGCTCCTGCCCGTCGGCGACGAGCACGACGTCCTTCGGCGTGGTGATGCTCAGCTGCATCCCCTCCAGCGGGAGGCGATCGCTGCGGCTGGCCGAGAGCACCAGGCCGTCGGCGCGGAAGCCCAGCTGGTCCAGCGCCTCCTCGACCGACAGGGCGGTGACCTGCACCTGGCGCGAGACGCCGTCCACGGTCAGCTCGAGCGGCCGGGCCCGGGTGAGGACGACGGCGTCGCCGTCGGCCACCGCCTGATCGGGCGACGGGAGCACGACGTCGTGGGCGGTGAGCGTGAGCCCCTCTTCCTCCAGCACCTCGGCCACCGTGCCGGCGTAGGTGCCGACGTCCCGGGTCTGCCCGTCCACGGTCAGCGAGACGGACTTCTGGGCGAGGAAGAAGGCCAGCGTCCCGCCCACCAGTCCGAGCAGGACGAGGGCGAAGAGGCTGAGCTGCAAGGAGCGGCGCACGACACTTCCAGGGGTCACAGAACCCGGGCAGGAGGGTGACGGGGCCGCCGGAGCGGCCTCGGCCGCTCGGCGGCCCGGGCGGCGGCCGGCGGGTTCCCCCGCGATGGCGCCACCCGGTCGTTCCTCCACCCCGGCTGTCGGTCACGACACGATAACGAACACTCTGCGCATGGCGATGGTGCACGAGCAGTGAAGCAGCAGTCGCCGCCTCCGCTGTGTCGACTCGCCGACACGAGCAGTGACGACCGCGCCGGGTTCGGGCGCCGTGCGGGACGACCGCCGCCCGGATGCGCGGTGATCAAGCACACGGCGTAAGGGGTGCCCCGGACGGGCACCCGGCCGATCTCAGCCGGCGAGCGCGACCGCGCTGGACCGCACCGGGCGCAGCCAGCTCAGCAGGAAGGCGGCCACCGCGAGCCCCGCGGCCAGCGCGGAGAAGCCCCCGGCCACGAACGCGACGGGCAGCACGTCGAAGCCCTCGCCGATCTGGTCCCCCAGGTCCAGGCCGACCCGGAGCAGCAGCGTGCCCAGCGGCAGCAGGGCGCTCACGCTCGCGGCGGCGACGACCAGGTGCGCCGTCCAGGTGCGCAGCGCCTCGTCCACGGGCACGTCGGCGCCGTCGGCGGGCAGCGGACGGAGGAGGGCGCGCAGCAGGGCCACCTCGGCCAGCAACCAGGCGGCCAGCGGCACGGCGACGACCGCCCAGGCCACGGCACCCCCGAGGTCACCCGAGGACCACAACCACCCGGCCAGCAGCAGCTCGGCGGCGACCACCACCCGCATCGTCCACACCAGCCAGCCCGAGATCTGCTCCCCCTGGCGCGGTCGCCGGGCCGGCGAGCTCAGCTGCCAGCGCGGTCGCGGCCGGGTGACCTCGGCCAGCAGGACGCCCGCCAGCGAGCCGACCACGAGCAGCGGCAGCCACAGGAACACCGAGGCCTCGGCGAGCACCACCACGCTGGCCACGATCCCGGCGATGCCCAGGAGCAGGCCCAGCCACCGCCAGCGACGGCCGTGCAGCGCCTGACGCTGCAGGACCGCGGCCCCCTCCCGGGTGGGCTGGGCCAGCTCCACCCCCGCGGCGGCGACGGCCCGCCGCCCGGCCGCCAGCCCCCAGGCGCGGGCCAGCAGGACGCCCGGCACCAGCAGAGCGACGAAGACCACGACGGCGATGAGACGACCCACGGTGTTGATTGTCGTCCTACCGGACGACACCGCCACCAATTGCCGTCCCCATTTGCGCGGAGCCCTCCCCGTCCCGCCCCGCGAGCCATCCGGGCCCCCGCTCGGCGGGACCCGCTCCGCGGTGACGGGATGGAACGGCCACCCTTCGGGGACCCGCACCGAGCGGAGCGAGGCGCGGGGGGAAGGGTGGCCTTCTACCAGCTTCCGAAGACGCGCTCGGCGGTGGCGGTGAGGGCGTGGCAGAGCTCCGTCAGGTCGGTCCCGGTCACCTCGGCGAGTGCGCGGACCGTGTGCGGCACCAGCCGGGAGGCGTTCGGGCGCCCGCGGAACGGGACCGGGGTGAGGAAGGGCGAATCGGTCTCCACCAGCAGCTGGTCCACCGGTGCGAGGGCGGCCGCCTCCCTCAGGTAGCCGGCGTTGGCGAAGGTCAGCGTGCCGGCGAAGGAGAGCACGTACCCGCGCGCCACGCACGCCCGCGCGAACGCCGCGTCACCGGAGAAGCAGTGCATGACGACGTGCTCGGGCGCGCCCTCGTCGTCGACGACCCGGAGGATCTCCTCGTGCGCGTCCCGGTCGTGGATGACCAGCGCGACGCCGTGCTCCTTGGCGATGCGGATGTGCGCCCGGAACGACGCCTCCTGGGCGGCCCACCCGTCGGGACCGGTGCGGAAGCGGTCCAGCCCCGTCTCCCCCACCGCCCGCACGCGCGGCAGCGCCGCCAGGCGGTCGATCTCGGCGAGCGCGTCGTCGTCCGCCTTCCCCGCGCCGGCCTCGTTCGGGTGCAGCGCGACGGCGGCGAGCACGTTGGGGTGCCGGGCCGCCAGCTCGGCCGACCACCGGGACGACGCGACGTCGACCCCGACCTGCACCAGCCGCGGGATCCCGACCGCCTCCGCCGCGGCGATCTCCGCGTCGACGGCGGCCTCGGACGCCCACTCGCCGTGCTCGTCCCCGGCCGGCCGCTCCCCCAGCACGATGTCCAGGTGGGTGTGGCTGTCCAGCGCGGGCGCCGGCAGCGGCTCCGGGGACGGCGGCGCCTCGCCCCGCTTGTTGGCGCGGGCGGAGGCCGACCGGCTCACTGCGCCTTCTCCTCCAGCCGGGCCAGCTCCTCGGCGACGACGGAGTCGTCGAGCTTCTTGAAGATCGGCGTCGGCGGGGCCAGCGGGGTGCCCGACGGCGGGAGCGGGGTGGAGCCCCAGCCGGCCTGCCCCTCGTCGTAATCCCCGGTGATGACCGGGTACGGCGAGCCGTCGTCGAGGTCGGTGACCTCCTCGATCCGCGGGGCGGGCGACCACACCCCCGTGCCGCCGAGCAGCTCGTGCACCTTCTGCGCCGAGTGCGGGAGGAACGGCGTCAGCAGCGCGTTGCAGTCCTTGATCGCCTGCAGCGCGGTGTGCAGCACGGTGTCCCGGCGGGCCGGGTCCTCCTTGAGCTTCCACGGCGCCTGGTCCGACAGGTACTTGTTGGCCTCGCCGACCACGCGCATCGCCTCGCCGATGGCGGCCTTCTGCCGGTTGCGGGACAGCAGCTCGCCGACGGGTGCGAACGCCCCGGACGTCGTGTCCAGCAACGCGCGGTCGGCCTCGGTGAGCTCGCCCGGGGTCGGGACGGCGCCGACGTTCTTGGCCGCCATCGACACCGTGCGGTTGACCAGGTTGCCCCAGCCGGCGACCAGCTCGTCGTTGTTGCGGCGCAGGAACTCCGCCCAGGTGAAGTCGGTGTCCTGGTTCTCCGGCCCGGCCACGGCGATGAAGTAGCGCAGCGCGTCGGCGTCGTACCGGGCCAGGAAGTCCCGCACGTAGATGACCACGTTGCGGGAGGACGAGAACTTGCGCCCCTCCATGGTGAGGAACTCGCTGGAGACCACCTCGGTGGGCAGGTTGAGCCGGCCGAGCGAGCCCGGCGTCCCACCCTTGTCGCCCTCGCCGTTGTAGCCGAGCAGCTGGGCGGGCCAGATCTCGGAGTGGAAGACGATGTTGTCCTTGCCCATGAAGTAGTAGGCGGACGCATCCGGCGTCTGCCACCACTGGCGCCAGGCGTCCGGGTCCCCGGAGCGGCGGGCCCACTCGATCGACGCCGACAGGTAGCCGACGACGGCGTCGAACCAGACGTAGATGCGCTTGTCGTTGCGGTCGCGCCAGCCGTCCAGCGGCACCGGGACGCCCCAGTCGATGTCGCGGGTGTAGCTGCGCGGCTTGAGGTCCTCCAGCAGGTTGACGCTGAAGTTCAGGACGTTGGGCCGCCAGCTCTTCCGGGTGGCGAGCCAGTCGCCGAGCGCCCGGGTGAAGGCGGGCAGGTCGAGGAAGTAGTGCTCCTCCTCGACGAACTTCGGCGTCTCGCCGTTGATCTTGCTGACCGGGTTGATCAGCTCGACCGGGTCGAGCTGGTTGCCGCAGTTGTCGCACTGGTCGCCGCGCGCGCCGTCGTACCCGCAGATCGGGCAGGTGCCCTCGATGTAGCGGTCGGGCAGGGTGCGGCCGGTCGAGGGGCTGATCGCGCCGAGCGTCGTCTTCGGGAAGACGTAGCCGTTCTTCAGCAGGCCGAGGAAGATCTCCTGGCTGATCTGCGCGTGGTTGGCCGTCGTCGTCCGGGTGAACAGGTCGTAGCTCAACCCCAGCGACTGCAGGTCGCCCACGATGATCCGGTTGTTCCGGTCGGCGATCTGCCGGGGCGTGATCCCCTCGGCGTCGGCGGCGACCGTGATCGGGGTGCCGTGCTCGTCGGTGCCGCTCACCATCAGCACCCGGTCACCGGCCATCCGGTGGTAGCGGCTGAAGACGTCGGAGGGGACGCCGAAGCCGGAGACGTGGCCGATGTGCCGCGGGCCGTTGGCGTAGGGCCACGCGACGGCGGTCAGGATGTGCCGATCACTCACGCCGGTGAGCCTAGGCGGCGCGCTCGCCGCCGGTCGCCCGGGCGGGCGGCCGACGCCGGGTCAGGGCTGCGAGACGACGCTCGACGCGGGTCCCGCCGGCTCGACGTCGACCGGCTGGAGGACCGCGAGGCCGCCCAGCACGAGGGCGATGCACCCGAGGGTGAGCGCGCACAGCGACCGGTGGACGGTCACCGGATCGGGACGGCGCACGCGGACCCGCGGCCCCCGCAGCACCCAGGCCCGGGCGGTGGGCGCGTCCACGAGCAGCAGTTTCCCGATCGGTAGCGCGAAGGCGGCCGCGAACAGCAGCGGCAGCGGCAGCCCCCCGGTCAGCGCGGTCGGCAGCGGCAGCAGGACCGCCATGCCGCCCAGCACCGACACCGCGGCGAGCTCGACCACCGAGGTGACGACGAGCAGCTTCCGGTCGGAGCCCTCGATCAGCGCCGCCCCGGCACCGGCGGTGAGCACGATCCACCCGGCCAGCACGAACAGGGCGCCGGCCACGACCCAGCCGGCCGGGCGCACCGGGGTGGCGAGCACGGCATCGGCCCGGGTCAGGCCGACCGCGAGCAGGCCGACGGCCTCGAGGACGGCGAGCACCCCCGCCCCGAGCACCGGGACCGGGATCCGCCGCGCGGCGGCATCCGGCGCGGGCCGCGTCGCGTCGAGCTGCGGCGCCCGGGCGGCGGTGCGGACGTCGAGGACGGTGCTCGCCACGAGGAATCTCTCCCTGACCGGTCGGGGGTGTCCCCCGACTGGACGGTCGATCGCGGAGGTGGCTGGAGCACCGCCCGGGCCGGCTCCCCCTTTCGGGTGGGACCGCGGTCGCCGGGCCGCGCGCAGGACGGGCCGCGTGGGCCGGGTACCCCGTGCGCGCCTACGCTCCTACTCCCGGACGACGACCCGCGAGGAAGGCGGCACCCGCGATGAGCACCCGGGACCA
The DNA here is from genome assembly GCF_054050975.1 of Blastococcus sp. SYSU DS0828. NCBI lineage: Bacteria > Bacillati > Actinomycetota > Actinomycetes > Geodermatophilales > Geodermatophilaceae > Blastococcus > Blastococcus sp. SYSU DS0828. Next base: position 88,853 of record NZ_JBJHAK010000012.1, read on the forward strand.
GCACCCGGCCGCCCCCCGGGGGCCGGTCGTCGGCGCGACAGCGGCGACCCCGCCGACCCTGCGACCCCAGCCGGCCGGCCTCCCGCACGGTCGGCCCACCCGCCGCCCGGCCGACGGCGCGGTCGTCGACTGCGCCGTCTACGTGGACGGCCGGCGGCAGGAGGCCGTGGCCCCCGACGCCGCGCTGCGGATGGCCGAGGAGCGCGGCGGCTTCGTGTGGCTCGGCCTCTACGCACCGAGCGAGGAGGAGCTGGGAGCGATCGCCGAGCGGTACGACCTGCACCCGCTCGCGGTCGAGGACGCCGTGTACGCCCACCAGCGCCCGAAGCTGGAGCCCTACGACGACGCCCTGTTCATGGTGCTCAAGACCGCGACGTACGTGGAGCACGAGGAGCTCACCGCCACCAGCGAGGTCGTCGACACCGGCGAGGTGATGGTCTTCCTCGGCCCGCGGTACGTGATCACGGTGCGGCACGGGGAGCACGGCGGCCTCGCGCACCTGCGGCAGCGGCTCGAGGAGCAGCAGGAACTGCTGTGCCTGGGGCCGTCAGCGGTGCTGTACGCGGTCGCCGACCTCGTCGTCGACACGTTCGTGGAGGTGGCGGCCGCGGTCGAGGAGGACGTCGAGGAGCTGGAGGCGTCGGTCTTCAGCCCCGAGCGCACCGACGACATCGGCCGGCTGTACCAGCTCAAGCGGGAGCTGGTGTCACTGCGACGGGCGGTCTCCCCCCTGGAGGTCCCGCTGCAGAAGCTCGCCGAGCGGCCGGTCGACGTCGTTCCCGCGGCGATGCGCTCCTACTTCCGCGACGTGCTCGACCACGCCCTCCGGGTGCGGGACCAGGTCGGTGGCCTCGACGAACTGCTCACGTCGATCCTGCAGGCATCGCTCGCGCGGACGACCATGGCCGACAACGAGGACATGCGGAAGATCTCCGCCTACGCGGGCATCATCGCCGTCCCCACCGCGATCGCCGGCATCTACGGCATGAACTTCGACTACATGCCGGAGCTGCGCTGGCCGTGGGCCTACCCGGCCGTGCTGCTGCTGATCGCGACGATCATCACGCTGCTGTACCGCGGCTTCAAGCGCAACGGCTGGCTGTAGCCGCCTCCCCGCGCCACGGAGTGTGCACTTGTCGGGGTCACCGGCGGCGCGGTACGCCCGGGAACTGCACAGCCGCGGCCAAGCGAGCGAGGAGCTCGGCCGGTCGGTGCAGGTCCGCGGCAGTCACGAAGACGACGCGCCAACCCGCCTCCTGGAGCCGGTTGAGTCGTCGGCGGTCCCGGCGAACTGACCGGGCTCGCCGTGCCACGCCCCGTCGTACTCGAGAGCCACCATCAACTCGGGCCACGCGAAGTCGACTCGCGCTACGAAGCTCCCTCGATGACGGACTTCGTACTGGGCGACGGGCAGCCCGCCGCGGACGACGAGCAGTCGCAGGCGGGTCTCCTGGGGTGACTCGGCGAGCCCGTCGGCCAGCGCGCACGTGCGTCGGGCCTGCGCCGCTCCCGGGCCGCGTGCGACCGCTGCCCGCCGCCGCACCTCGGCCAGGTCGATCACCCGTGCCGCAGCCAGGCGGTCGAGCGCGATGACGGCGTCGTCCCCCGGCAGGGCGGCCGCCACCCGGACGGCGGTCGCCTCGGGACTCGTGACCCGCGCGCCGAGCCACCAGCGCACGTCCTCCCCCGCCAACGTCGCCCGGCGGACCCGGATCCCGGCGACCCGAACCGGCCGGTTCGACGGGGAGGCGGTCAGCTCCACGTCGTCATCGGGCCCGGCGAGATCCACGCCCCAGAGGACGGCCGCACTGCAGCCGGTCACGACGGCGTCCGGACGCACGTGCGTCGCGGCGGCCAGGACGCGCGGCTCGTGGTCGACCACGACGTCGCGGTGGACGTAGACATCGCGGAAGAGCCGGCGCCAGGCGCTGCTGCGGAGCTGGTCCGGTGTCAGCAGGCCTTGCGCCACCGCAGCACTGCCCCGGAAGGGGCCGCCGCGGAGAGGTCGGGGCTGCATCGGGGGCCGGGGCACCGCCGAACCGTGCCGGATGCGGCGACCTGCGGGTCGGGCCTGCCCACAGGCGCCGCCGATGTGCGCTTCTCGGTGCCTGTCGCCGCTGGGAGACCCCGATCAGCGCACAGCGGCTGCGGTCAGGTGGCCTTGGCGGCGACCACGGCGTCGAAGACGGTGCGCTTGGGCAGGCCGGTGCGCTCCATGACCGCCCGGATGGCGTCCTTGCGGGTCGCGCCCGCGGCCTCCTCGGCGGCGACGGCGGCGGCGAGCTCCGGCCCGGTCAGCTCCACCGCCCGCTGCGGCGCACCCGCGATCACGAGCGTGATCTCCCCGCGCACCCCCTCGGCCGCCCAGCCGGCGAGCTCGCCGAGCCCACCGCGCCGCACCTCCTCGTACGTCTTGGTCAGCTCGCGGCAGACCGCGGCCGGCCGGTCCTCGCCGAGGACGGCGGCGGCGTCGGCCAGCGCGTCGGCCAGCCGGTGCGGCGACTCGAAGAACACCATCGTGCGGCGCTCGTCGGCCAGCGCGGTGAACGTCGAGCGCCGCTCCCCCGCCTTGCGCGGCAGGAAGCCCTCGAAGCAGAACCGGTCCACCGGCAGCCCGGAGACCGCCAGCGCGGTCGTCACCGCCGAGGGCCCGGGCACCGAGGTGACGGGGATCCCGGCGTCGATCGCCGCCCGCACGAGCGTGTACCCGGGGTCGGAGACCGACGGCATCCCGGCGTCGGTGAGCAGCAGCACCGTCGCGCCGGAGGCCAGCGCGTCCAGCAGGCCGGGCAGCCGCGCGCGCTCCACCGACTCGTGGAAGGTGACCACCCGGCCGGTGAGCGTGACCTCGAGGTCGGCGGCCAGGCGGTGCAGCCGGCGGGTGTCCTCGCACGCCAGCACGTCGGCCGTGGCCATCGCCGCTCGCAGGCGCGGGCCGACGTCACCGGGCTGCCCCAGGGGCGCCCCACCCAGCACCAGCCGTCCGCTCACCCGTCGAGCCTGTCACGACCGGACCGGTGGCTGCGCCACCTACCCTGACCGCATGGCGGTGCTGGCGCCCGGGCGGGCGGAGTCGGACCCGCAGGCGCCCCCGCAGCCGGCCACCCCCCGGGTGCGCCGTCCGCCGTCCCCCGCGCGCCGCCGCGACGTCGTCCCCCCGCTGCCGGACGACCGGTGGACGGCCTGGACGATCGCCGCCGTCCTCGGCGCGCTGGCGCTGACCCTGCGGCTCTGGGGCATCGGCTACCCCCGGGCGCTGGTCTTCGACGAGGCGTACTACCCACCCCAGGCGCGGGAGCTGCTCACCTGGGGCTTCGAGTACAACCGCGGCTACTCCTACATCGTCCACCCACCGCTGGGCAAGTGGCTGATCGCGCTGGGCGAGCAGGCCTTCGGCTACAACTCGTTCGGCTGGCGCTTCCCGTCCGCGGTGGCCGGCTCGATCGCCGTCGTCATCCTGTTCCGGCTGGCCCGGCGGCTCACCGGCTCGACCGTCGTCGGCCTGTTCGCCGGGGTGCTGCTGCTCGTCGACGGCCTCCAGTTCACGCTCTCGCGGATCGGGCTGCTCGACATCTTCCTGCAGCTGTTCGTGCTGGCCGCCGTCTCCTGCCTGGTCGTCGACCGGGACGTGGTCCGCGCCCGGGTGCGTGCGGCCGCGCCGGTCGGCGCCACCGGCTTCCGGCTGGGCCCGCGCGGGTGGCGGATCGCGGCCGGTGTCCTGTTCGGCTGCGCCTGCGCGGTCAAGTGGAGCGGGGTCTGGTTCCTGGCCTTCTTCGCCGTCCTGTCGCTGTTCTGGGACCGCGCGGCGTGGCGGGAGGCGGGGGCGCCCCGGCCCACGCGGACGGCGGCGCGCCGGGGGTTGCCCGGCGCGCTGTGGGCGCTGGCCGCCGTCCCGGTGCTCACCTACCTGGCCAGCTTCACCGGCTGGTTCCTCGGCGAGACCTCGCAGGGCAGGGCCTGGGCGCAGCAGGACCCGGACACCGCGTTCCCGTGGGTGCCGGACGCCCTGCGCTCGCTGTGGCACGAGCACGCCGAGTGGCTGCGCTTCCACAACGGCCTGTCCAGCCCGCACCCGTGGGAGTCCGGGCCCTGGTCGTGGCTGGTCACCGGCCGGCCGATCCTGCTGTGGAACCCCCAGGGCCTCGTCGACGCCGAGGGCGATCAGGTCATCCGGTACATCCTGATGCTCGGGACGCCGACGCTGTGGTTCCTCTTCGCCCCGGCGACGCTGTGGCTGCTCTGGCGGATCGTCGCCCGGCGGGACCCGGCCGCCCTCACCGTCGCCGTCGGGATCGCGGCGGGCTGGCTGACCTGGTTCGTGAACCTCGAGCGCACGATGTTCCTCTTCTACGCGGCCCCCGCGCTGCCGTTCTTCGTCCTCGCGGTCGCCCTGCTGCTCCAGGACGTCGTGGGCCGGCCGGGCGCCGACGAGTGGCGTCGGCGGGTGGGCCTGGCCACCGCCTGCGGGTACATCGCGATCGTCGTGGCCACCTTCGCGTTCTTCTGGCCGGTGCTGACCGGGCAGCCGCTCTCGCACAGCGAGTGGGTGCAGCGGATGTGGTTCCCCTCCTGGTACTGAGCGGCCCCGCCCGCGCCCGGTGCGCCCGTCCCACCGGTCCGGTGCGTACCGGAACGCCCCGTGCGGCCGGGTTCTGGCCGACACTCGACGCGACGCGCCGAGCCCGGCCGCAGCTCCCGAACCGGAGAACCCCATGACGCCGCCATCCGCACGACCCGCCCTGCACGATCCCGCCGTGGCGCCGCCCGGCGCCGGCTCCCCGACCTGGGTGCTCGTCGAGCAGGCGCTGGTGCACAAGACCGCGCCGGACGAGGTGCTGGCGACCGAGCTGGCGACCCTCGCGGGGGACCGGACCGCCGTGGCGGCGCGCTGGCCGGCGGCGCACGGCCGGTACGACCGGCGGGCCGGGACCGTGGGCCACCTGCTGCTGGTCGTCGAGACGATCCGCCAGGCCGGGCTGTGCCTGGCCCACCGCCGGCTGGACGTCCCGCTGGGCGAGCAGTTCGTGTTCCACCGCATCAGCACCCGGCTCGCCGCGCCGCTCGCCGAGCTCCGGGGAGCCGCCCCGGCCGGGACGGTGACCGTCGTCCAGCCCACCGTCCGGCTGCGGGCGGGCCGTCCGTCCCGCGCGTCGCTGCGGGCCGAGATCTGGCACGGGGCGCAGCTCTGGGCGACCGCCGACGCCGACTACTCGTGGCTGCCGCCGGCTGTCTACGCGCGGCTGCGGGCCCTCGGCCGGGACCGCAGCGCCGGCGGCGGGACACTGGTGCCCAGGCCGCGGGACGCCGGCGAGGGCGACGGCCTCGCCCACCGCTCCCGGGTCGCCGTCGACCTCACCGACCCGACCTACTTCGACCACCCGGTCGACCACCTGCCGGGGATGCTCCTCGTCGGCGCGGCGCTGGCCGCGGTCACGGACCGCCCCGATCTGCCCGGAGCCGCCACCCGGCTGGCCGGCCTGGACCTCGCCTTCGACCGGTTCGCCGAGCTCGACCGGCCGACCTGGGTGCGCACGGACGCCGGCAGCGGGCGATCGAACGGCGTGCCCGTGCAGCTGGGGCAGGACGACGACGTCGTCGCCCGGGGGCGGGTGTTCCTCGGCGGCTAGCTCAGGCGAGGGGCTCGGGGCGCAGCTGCGGGAGGATCAGCGCCCAGAAGGAGTCGAGCCGCGACTCCAGGTCGCGTCGAGCGCTCAGCTCCTGGGAGACCTGCTGCATCCCGAAGAAGCTGGCGACGATGACCTGGGCGGTGCCCACCGGGTCGGCCCGGTGGCTGATCTGCCCCCGCTCCTGGCCCTGGGTGATCAGCTGGGTGAGCGCGTGCTGCCAGCCGACGTAGGGCTGGGGCAGCTTCGCCAGCGCCTCCGGCGGCAGCTCGGCCATCAGCCGCTTGGAGGCGCGGGTGACCGGATCGGTCGCGAACTGGCGGCCGGCCACGTACGTGACCGCGACGAGGGCGTCGAGCGCGTCGTCGTGGGAGTCCAGGACGCCGCGCAGCATGACCGGCCACGTCTCGAACATCTGGTGGACGACCGCGACCGCCACGCTCTCCTTGGACTCGAAGTGCCAGTAGAGCGCCCCCTTGGTCATGCCGGTGCCGGCGACGATGTCGCTCAGCGAGGTGGCGGCGTAGCCGCGCTCGCCGAACTCGCGGGCGGCGACGTCGATGATCAGCTGCCGGGTGGCGGCGCTGTCACTGGCCCGCCCCCGCGCGCGCCGCGGGGCGGGTGAGGCCCCGACCGGTGACCGAACCATGGAACCGCCTCCCGTGGGGACGCCGTGGCCCCGTGTCGCGGGGCAGCCTAGCGGTCGGGAGCGGCCGATCGACCCTCCGACGCAACGACGACGGCGCCGCCGGGGGAAGAACCCCCGACGGCGCCGGTCCGTCGTCCGGTGGAGCTGAGGGGATTTGAACCCCTGACCCCCTCGATGCGAACGAGGTGCGCTACCGGTCTGCGCCACAGCCCCTTGCGCGGGAAAGACTACCGCCCGCTTCGCCCGGCCCCGCCACCGGGGCGGGGCCGGCCCCCTGCACGGTCCCGCCGCGAGCGTGCGCGCGGTGGGGGGCAGGGGGTGTCTCTCAGCCGTTGGCCGCCCGGGCCGGGCGGTACTCGTCGATGTCGGCGAAACCGATGTCGTCGTCGTCCAGCCCGACGACGGCGCTGTTCTGCCATCCCATGGGCGCCGGCGTCCGCGCGGCCACCACGCGACCAGGCCGCAGGGCGTGCACCGGGGCCAGCGGGATGCTGGGGTGCGACAGGGCCGGCAGCGCCTCCTGGGCGACCGTCTCGTGCACCTCCGGCGACGTGCGCTGGACCGGCGCCGGAGCGGGCCGGGCGGCCGGGCGCGCCGGGCGCGCCGGTGCGCGGAGGGTCTGGCGCGCCGCCGCCCGGGCGGCGCGACGCGCGGCGAGCCGCTCGCGCCGGGCCACCTTGCGCAGCACCAGCACGTACCCGACGGTCGCGGCGGTGGCGACCGCCTGCAGGATCCACAGCCACGGCGTGACCAGCAGGGCGCCGGCCAGCGACGCGAGGGTGAGCAGCACCAGACCGCCCAGCACCCGGCGGCGCACCGCGTGCACGTCCACCTTGAGCTCGCCGGTGGTGCGCAGGACCTCGCGGTCGATCGACACCCGCTCGGTCGCCGCGTGCCGCACGGCGTCGGCCGCGCGACGCCGCTGCAGGGTCCGCCCCGAGTCAGCAGGCTCGCCCCGGCCCTCCTGCGCGTCGCCGCGGGTCACCACCATGGGCACCAGCACGACGAACCACAGCACGACCAGAGCTGCCAGAAGCACACCCGATCCCATACGACACCACCTGTCACATCAGTCACTCGCCAGGCGAGGCTAAGCAGGGACGGCACCGGGAACCGGGAGGCGCGCGGGCGTGTCGCTGATGTGTTGTGGGACCGGTGTGACGGGAGACGGCGTGTCCGCCGCGCACGGCCCCGCGACGGCGACCACCCGTGCTATGCCGCGAGTCGATCAGTCGACGGGTCGACCCGGCCCCGACCGCTGCCAGCGGTCGAGCACTCCCCGCGGGAGATCCTCGGCGAGCAGCGCGTAGCCCAGGTGGTCCCGCCAGTCGCCGTCGATGTCGAGGTAGCGGCGCAGCAGCCCCTCCTGCTGGAAGCCGAGCCGCTCCACCAGCCGCCGGCTGGGCAGGTTCTCCGGCCGGATGTCGGCCTGGAGCCGGTGCAGACCGGCCGGACCGAACGCGTGGTCGCACACCAGGGCCACGGCCAGCGAGGCGACCCCGCGACCGGCCACCGAGCGGTCGATCCAGTAGCCGAGGTACCCGGCCCGCAGCGCCCCGCGCACGATGTTGTCCACGGTCACCTGCCCGGCCAGCCGACCCTCGACCCGGACCACGAACGGCAGCGCGGTGCCCAGCCGAGCCCGTCGGGCCATCACCCGCCGCATCGCCCGGTACGCCCCCGGTGTGTGCCGGGCCCGCCACGAGACGGCGGCGGTCGGCTCCCAGGGGCGCAGCCAGTCCTCGTTGGCCAGCCGCACCCGGCTCCACTCCGCCGCGTCCCCGCGGCGCGGTGGGTGCAGCTCCACCGGTCCCCAGGCGAGCCGGGCGGGCCAGCCGGGGTGCAGCAGCGGATCGGTCACGGCGGGCTCGGGTCAGCCGCCGAGCAGCAGCGGCATGACCGTGACCAGCCCGCCGGCGGCCACCTCGGTGACGTCCTCGTCGATGACGATGAGGCAGTTCGCCCGGGCCATCCGCGCCAGCAGGGCGTCGGTGGCCTCGCCCACCGGCTCGACGACGTAGCCGCCGTCGGGGTGGCGCATCACCGTGCCGTGCAGGTACTGGCGGTACCCGAGCGGGGAGAGCAGCTGCTGCCCGGAGATCGCCTGCACCGTGCGCCGGAACAGCTGCCGCTTGCCCAGCATCAGGCGGATGGCGGGGCGCACGAAGACCTCGAAGGAGACCAGGGCGGCGACCGGCTCCCCCGGCACGCAGATGACCGGCACCTGGTCGCGCCCCAGCCGGCCGAAGCCCTGCGCGGGACCGGGGTGCATCGCCACCTGGCGGAAGCGCATCTCGCCCAGGCCGGCCAGCGCCTCCTGCACCATGTCGAACCCGCCACCGGCGAAGGTGCCGGCGATCAGCACCAGGTCGCTGCGCAGCAGCTGGCTCTCGAGCACCTCGGCCAGGCGCCGCTGCTCCCCGGGGAGGATGCCCCAGCGGTAGGCGTCGGCGCCGGCGTCCCGGGCGGCGGCCGCCAGGGCGTAGCTGTTGACGTCGACCACCTGACCCGGGGTGAGAGGGGAGGTGATGTCCACCAGCTCCGGGCCGGCACTGAGCACCGCCACGCGCGGCCGGGGCCGCACGAGGACGCGGTCCCGCCCGACGGCGGCCAGCAGGCTGATCTGCGCCGGCCCGATCGGGGTGCCGACGTGCACGGCCGGGTCCCCCGGGTCGACGTCGTCGCCGGTGCGGCGCACGTAGCTGCCCACCGGCGGCGCGGCCTGGACGGCGACCCGCGCCGCACCGTTGTCGGTCCACACCGCCGGGACGACGACGTCGGCACCGGTCGGGAGCATCGCGCCCGCGGCGACCCGCATGGCCAGCCCGGGGCCGATCGACGACGGCGCGCTGGCACCGGCCACGCTCTCCCCCACGACGGGCAGCTCGACCGGCTGCGCCACCGTGGCCCCGGCGACGTCCTCCGCGCGGGCCGCGTAGCCGTCGAGCGCGGCCTGGTCGAAGGCCGGCAGCGCCCGCTGGCTGACCACGTCCTCGGCGCAGAGCAGCCCCTGGGCGTCGAGGACGGCCAGCTCGATCGGGTCCGGCTGCGGCACCGCGGCGAGGATCTCGTCGAGGTGCCGCTCGACGGTGCGCACGTGCGGGGAGACGTCCGAGCGGCCGTCGGCCGGCAGCGGCACCGGGCCGGTGAGGGCGCGCTGCGCCGGCACCTGGTCGACCGGGGCTACGACCGGACCGGTCCGCCGGGGTGGGGCCATGGGCATGTCGACCTGGGCGGTGTCCCGGTGACCCCGGAACTCCCCGCCCCCGTTGCTGTCGTCGTCGCTCTGCCCGGACATCCCCACCACCGTCGTCCCGCCGTGCCGTCTGCCGACACCGGCCCGTGCGGCAGCGCCGGACCCGGACGGGTCCGGCGCGGGGCCGCGGGTCCGATCGTGCCCTCGTGGGCGCCGGTCAGGACGACGACGCGCCCTCGGCGGGCAGCTCCGTGACGAAGTCGCGCAGCCAGCCGCGCAGCGACGGGCCCAGGTCGTCCCGCTCGACGGCCAGCCGGATGACCGCCTTGAGGTAGTCGAGCTTGTCACCGGTGTCGTACCGCCGGCCGCCGAAGACCACGCCGTGGACGGGTGCGCCGCGCTCGACGAGGGTGGCCAGCGCATCGGTCAGCTGGATCTCGCCGCCGCGGCCGGGCGGGGTCTCGCGCAGCACGTCGAAGATCTCCGGCGCCAGCACGTAGCGCCCGATGATGGCCAGGCTGCTGGGGGCCTCGTCGACCGGCGGCTTCTCGACCAGGCCGGTGACGGCGACGACGTCGCCGCCGTCGGCGGTCGGCTCGACCGCCACGGCGCCGTACTTGTCGATGTTCTCCCGGCCGACGTCGAGCAGGGCGATCACCGAGCCGCCGTGCTCGGCCTGGACGGCCAGCATCTGCTCGAGCAGGTGGTCGCGGGCGTCGATCAGGTCGTCGCCCAGCAGCACGGCGAACGGCTCGTCCCCGACGAAGGCGGCCGCCTGGAGCACCGCGTGACCGAGCCCGCGCGCCTCGCCCTGCCGGACGAAGTGCACCTGCGCGACCTCGGTGGACTCGTGCACGGCCGCGAGGCGCCCGGCGTCGCCCTTCTTCTCCAGGGCGGCCTCGAGCTCGGGGGTGCGGTCGAAGAAGTCCTCGATGGCGGCCTTGTTGCGGCCGGTGACCATGAGCACCTCGGGCAGGCCGGCCCGGGCCGCCTCCTCGACGATGTACTGGAGGGCCGGCCGGTCGACGACCGGCAGCAGCTCCTTGGGGACGGCCTTGGTGGCCGGCAGGAAGCGAGTGCCCATTCCTGCGACGGGGATGACCGCCTTCCGGGCCGTACGGGTCTGGGGCATCGACATGCTCCGCAGCCTAGCTAGCCTGCGCGGATGGGCACGTCGGCAGAGTGGGGCGCGGCCAAGGCCGCGCTCCGCGCGGAGCTGCTGGGACGGCGCGCGTCCCGCCCGGCGCGTGAGCGCGCGGCGGCCGCCCGGACGGTCGCCGCGACGCTCGCCGGGCGGCTGGCCGGCGTCCCCACGGTCGCCGCGTTCGTGCCCGACGCGACCGAGCCCGGGCACGGCCACCTCCCGGCGGCGCTCGCCGACGGGGCCCGCCTGCTGCTCCCGGTCGTACCCGCCCACGGCCGGGAGCTGGACTGGGCGGAGCACTCCGGGGAGCTGGTGCCCGGGCGGTTCGGTCTGCTCGAACCGGCCGGGCCGCGACTGGGCCCGGCCGCGCTCGCGGCGGCCGGCGCCGTCGTCGTCCCGGCGACGGCGGTGGCCCGGGACGGGACGCGGCTGGGCCGCGGCGGCGGCTACTACGACCGCGCCCTGCGGCACGCCCGGCCGGAGGCGGTGCTGGTCGCGGTCGTCTTCGACGACGAGCTCGTCGACCGGTTGCCGAGGGAGCCGCACGACGTGCGGGTGACGGCGGTGGTGACGCCGTCGGGCGGATGGCAGGCGCTACCGGCGGGTCACTGACACAGTGGGCGCACCCCAGCCCCCGACGCCGTGGGAGTTCCCGTGTCGACCGAGATCGTCACCATCCTCGCGCTGGTCGTGATCTTCGCGATCGCGACGTTCCTGCCGATCAACATGGGGGCGCTGGCGTTCGTCGCCGCGTTCGTCGTCGGCACGCTGTCGGTGGGGCTGAGCACCGACGACATCATCAGCGGGTTCCCGGCCGGGCTCGTGCTGACGCTGATCGGCGTCACGTACCTGTTCGCGATCGCGCAGAACAACGGCACCGTGGACCTGCTGGTCCGCGGCGCGGTGAGGATGGTCGGCGGCCACGTCGCCGCCATCCCGTGGGTCATGTTCTTCGTGACCGCGGTGCTGACCGCCATCGGGGCGCTCTCCCCGGCCGCGGTGGCGATCATCGCGCCGATCGCGCTCACCTTCGCCGCGCGGCACGACATCAGCCCGCTCCTGATGGGGATGATGGTCATCCACGGCGCCCAGGGCGGCGGCTTCTCCCCCATCAGCGTCTACGGCGTCACCGTGAACCGGATCGTGGCCGACGAGGGGTTGCCCAGCAGCCCGGTGGCGGTCTTCCTCGGTGCGCTCTTCTTCAACATCGCCATCGCGCTGGCCCTGTTCTTCGTCCTTGGCGGCCGGCAGCTGCTCGGGCGGAAGGTGGCCGCCGAGCCGCTCGCGCACACCGAGCACGCGCACGGCACGCTGGTCCGCGGCCACGGTGCGGCGCCCGGCCCCGCCGTCGGTGGGGACGACGACGAGCACATCCACCCCGACCGGCCGGCGCCCGTCCGCTTCGAGCAGATCCTGACGCTCATCGGGCTGGTCGTCGTCGCCGTCCTGGCGCTCGCCTTCGACCTGGACATCGGCTTCGTCGCGATCACGGTCGCCGTCGTCCTGGCGCTGTTCTCCGCGCAGCAGCACAAGGGCGCGGTGACCCAGATCAGCTGGTCGACCATCCTGCTGATCGCCGGTGTGCTGACCTTCGTGTTCGTGCTGGAGGAGGCCGGCACCATCGACTACGTCGGCGACGCGGTCATCGGGCTCGGCGTACCGCTGCTGATCGCCCTGCTGCTGGCGTACATCGGCGGCGTGGTGTCGGCGTTCGCCTCGTCGACGGCGATCATCGGCGTCGCCATCCTGCTCGCCGTGCCGTTCCTGGAGGCCGGTGACATCAGCGCCATCGGTGTCGTGGTCGCCCTGTCCGTGGCCTCGACGATCGTCGACGTGAGCCCGTTCTCGACGAACGGCGCGCTGGTGCTGGCCAACGCCCAGGACGTCGACCGCGACCGCTTCTACAAGCAGATCCTGGCCTACGCGGCCATCGTCGTGGCCGTCGGACCGCTGCTGTCGTGGCTGGTGTTCGTCGTCCCCGGCTGGCTGTGACCCCCTGCGCAGGACCTTTGCCAGAAATACCTCAGCGCTGAGACACTTCTGGGACGCGGCCGCCGCGGCCGCGCCCCCGAGCGAGGGAGCACACCATGCCCGGACCGCTGGACGGCGTCCTCGTCGTCGACCTGACCCGAGCCCTCGCCGGGCCGCACGCCGCGATGATGCTGGGCGACCTCGGTGCCCGCGTCATCAAGGTGGAGACCCCGGGCACGGGGGACGACACCCGTGGCTGGGGGCCGCCGTTCGTGGAGCCCGACTCCGGCGAGCGCGAGTCGACTTACTTCCTGGCGGCCAACCGCAACAAGGAGTCGATCACCCTCGACCTCAAGGACGAGGCGGACAAGACGGTGCTGACCGGGCTGCTCCAGCGCGCCGACGTGCTGCTGGAGAACTTCCGCCCGGGCACGCTGGCGCGGCTGGGCTTCGGTACCGACGTGCTGGCCGAGCTCAACCCGAGGCTGGTGACGCTGGCGATCAGCGGGTTCGGCCACGACGGCCCGGAGGGCGGCCGGGCGGGCTACGACCAGATCGCCCAGGGCGAGGCCGGGCTGATGTCGCTCACCGGCCCCGGGCCCGACGAGCCGCAGCGGGTCGGCGTCCCGATCGGCGACCTGCTGGCCGGCATGTACGGCGCCTACGGCGTCCTCGCCGCGCTGATCGAGCGGGGGCGGACGGGGCGCGGTCAGGTGGTGCGCACGTCGCTGCTGGCCGCGATCGTCGGCGTGCACGCCTTCCAGGGGACGGCGTGGACGGTGGCCGGGCAGGTCGGGCGCGCGCAGGGCAACCACCACCCCTCCATCGCGCCCTACGGCCTGTTCCGCTGCGCCGGGGGCAGCGTGCAGCTCTCCTGCGGCAGCGAGTCGCTGTGGCGCAAGCTGTGCACCGAGTTCGGCCTGGACGCCGAGGCCCCGGGCCTGGCCACCAACGGCGAGCGGGTGCAGCGCCGCGACCAGGTGATCGCGCTGCTGGAGGAGGCCTTCGCCGCCATCTCCCCCGAGGACCTGCTCGCCCGGCTGGCCGCGGCCGGGATCCCCGCCGGCAAGGTGCGCACGATCGACGAGGTCTACGGCTGGGACCAGACCCTCTCGCAGGGTCTGGTGGTCGACGTCGAGCACGCCACGCTGGGCGACCTCCGGCTACCCGGGCCGCCGCTGCGCTTCTTCTCGGCCGGACCGGACGGCGAGACCGAGACCACGCGGCGCGACCACACCGCTCCCCCGGTGCTGGGCGCCGACGGCGACGCGATCCGCGCCTGGCTGAACGGTCCGGTGGCGTGACCGGCGGGGCGGCCCGCCCGGACGCCCGGACCCTGCGCGATCTGGTGCTCGACCCCGGGTCGTGGCAGTCGTGGGACTCCCCCATCCCGCCCCGCGACGTCGCCGAGGGCTACGCCGCGGAGCTCGCCCGGGCCGCCGAGAAGAGCCGGCAGGACGAGTCGGTCATCACCGGGGAGGGACGGCTGCGCGGCCGCCGCGTCGCCGTCGTCGCCGGGGAGTTCGGGTTCCTGGCCGGGTCGATCGGGGTCGCCGCCGCCGAGCGGCTGATCGCGGCGGTGGAGCGGGCGACCGAGGAGGGGCTGCCGCTGCTGGCGGCGCCGGTCTCCGGGGGCACCCGCATGCAGGAGGGCACGGTCGCCTTCCTGCAGATGATCGGCATCACCGCCGCCATCGCCCGGCACAAGGAGGCGGGGCTGCCCTACCTGGTCTACCTGCGCCACCCCACCTTCGGCGGGGTGCTGGCCTCGTGGGGGTCGCTCGGCCACGTGACGATCGCCGAGCCCGGCGCCTCGATCGGCTTCCTCGGCCCCCGGGTGTTCGAGGCGCTGTACGGCGAGCCGTTCCCGGCCGACGTCCAGACCGCCGAGAACCTGGCCGAGCACGGCCTGATCGACGCCGTCGTCCCGCCCGAGCAGATCGCCGAGGTCGCCGACCGCGCGCTGCGCGTGCTCTCGGCCCGGCAGACCTGGCACGTCGACGTCCGGGACGCCGAACGCCCGACGCCGGCGGACGGGACGGACGCCGACGACCCCGAGGACCACCGCACCGCCTGGGACGTCGTGACGGCATCCCGGCGCGAGGACCGCCCCGGTGTCCGCCGGCTGCTGCGCACCGCGGCCACCGACGTCGTCGGGCTCTCCGGCACGGGCGCCGGCGAGAAGGACCCCGGCCTGCTGCTGGCGCTGGCCCGCTTCGGCGGGGCCCCGTGCGTGGTGCTGGGGCAGGACCGGCGCGGGCAGTCGATGTCGGCGCCGCTGGGCCCGGCGGCGCTGCGGGAGGCCCGCCGCGGCATGCACCTGGCCGAGCAGCTCCGGCTGCCGCTGGTCACGCTGATCGACACCCCCGGCGCCGCGCTCTCCCGCGACGCCGAGGAGGGCGGGCTCGCCGGGGAGATCGCCCGCTGCCTGCACGACCTCGTCGTCCTGAAGGCACCCACCCTGGCCGTGCTCCTCGGCCAGGGCACCGGCGGTGGGGCGCTCGCGCTGGTGCCTGCCGACCGGGTGCTGGCCGCGGCCAACGGCTGGCTCGGCCCGCTGCCGCCCGAGGGCGCGTCGGCGATCGTGCACCGCACCGTGGACCGGGCCGACGAGATGGCCGCGGCCCAGGGCGTGCGCGCCACGGACCTGTGGCGGGCGGGGATCGTCGACCGGGTGGTGCCCGAGCGACCCGACGCCGCGGACGAGCCGACCGAGTTCTGCCTGCGGCTGGGCCGGGTGCTGGGCGAGGAGCTGGCCGGGCTGCTCGGCCGCGACGACACCGAGCGCTTCCGGACGCGGCTGCACCGCTACCGCCACCTCGGCCGCTGAAAGAGGACCCCTCCTCCCCACCCCTCGCACGCTCGGGGCGGTGCCCTGGAGGGGGCCGACGGGGCGGACGTGAGCCAGGACGGCGCCGGGGGCCAGCGCCCCGTCGGCGGCCCTGGGACGATGGCACCGTGAGCGACGGCGAGGCCAGGACCGACGTCCCCGGGGAGGCGGACGCCGCGCGGAGGGACCCCGTGGTCCGCCCGGCTCCGCACCGGTGGCTCTGGTACGCCCTCGGCGGTGGGCTCCCCGAGCGGCACCGGGGCTGGGTTCTGCACGACACCACCACGAGCACCTGGTGGGCGCGGCACGTGGTCCGCACCCTGGTCCAGCTGTCCGTCCCCATCGCGCTCGTCGTGGCCTTCCTCCCCGCGCCGCTGGGGCTGCGACTGGCGGTCGCGGGCGGCGGGATCTTCCTGGGGCTGATCTTCTCGCTCGCCTACATGCCCGAGACCACCGAGAACCGGGTGGTGAAGGCCGGCTACCCCGCCGGCACCGCGACCGCCGCCCGCGACCGCGCCGGCCTCGCGAGCCAGCGGGCCGAGAGCGAGCGGAAGCGGGCGGCGGCGGCCCGGCGGGCCGCGCGGTACCGGGAGCGCCTGGACCGCTGACGCGGGCGGCGCTCCGTGGCACGATCCTGCGCGTGACCAGCGGACCGGCCGCGGACCCGCACCTGCGCGACCTCGTGCGGCTGCGCCGCGTGCGCGACCGGATCGACCGGGAGTACGCCCAGCCGCTGGACGTCGCGGCGCTCGCCCGCGGCGCGCACATGTCGGCCGGGCACCTGAGCCGGGAGTTCAAGCGCGCCTACGGCGAGTCCCCCTACGCCTACCTCATGACGCGCCGCATCGAGCGGGCGATGGCGCTGCTCCGGCGCGGCGACCTGACCGTCACCGAGGTCTGCTTCGCGGTCGGCTGCTCGTCGCTGGGCACCTTCAGCACCCGCTTCACCGAGCTGGTCGGGGTGCCGCCGAGCACCTACCGGCGCGAGGCCGCAGCGGCGACGGCGGGGATGCCCTCGTGCACCGCGAAGCAGGTGACCAGACCGGTCAGGAATCGAGAAGCGCAGGCAGCCGCGCCGTCCCTAGCGTGACCGCCATGGACCTCACCGTGCACCACACCTTCCTCCCCCACGACGACCCGGAGGCCTCGCTGGCCTTCTACCGTGACGCCCTCGGCTTCGAGCTGCGCAACGACGTCGGCTACGACGGCATGCGGTGGCTCACCGTGGGCCCGGCCGACGAATCGGCGACGTCGATCGTCCTGCACCCGCCGACCGCCGACCCCGGGATCACCGAGGACGAGAAGCGCGCCATCGCCGAGATGATGGCCAAGGGCACCTACGCGTCGGTCGTCCTGGCCACCAAGGACCTCGACGGCGCCTTCGACCGGATCCAGGCCACCGGCGCCGAGGTGATGCAGGAGCCGACCGACCAGCCCTACGGCGTGCGCGACTGCGCCTTCCGCGACCCCGCCGGCAACACCGTCCGCATCCAGGAGCTCCGCTGAGAACCACCGCCCCGGGCAGTCACCCCTGTCGGACGCCGCTGGTAGACAGCGGGCCCTCGCCACGCCGGCGGGGGCCCGCACGGATGGAGGCACGATGAGCACGCTGACCGAGTCGCCGACCGCGCACGTCGCGGACAGCCACGACTTGATCCGGGTCGTCGGGGCCCGGCAGAACAACCTCCGGGACGTCACCGTCGAGATCCCCAAGCGGCGGCTGACCGTGTTCACCGGCGTCTCCGGGTCGGGCAAGAGCTCGCTGGTGTTCGGGACGATCGCCGCGGAGTCGCAGCGGATGATCAACGAGACCTACAGCGCATTCGTGCAGGGCTTCATGCCGTCGCTGGCGCGGCCCGACGTCGACGTCCTCGAGGGCCTGACGACGGCGATCCTCGTCGACCAGGAGCGGATGGGCGCCAACCCGCGCTCGACGGTGGGCACCGCCACCGACGTCAACGCGATGCTGCGCATCCTGTTCAGCCGGCTCGGGGAGCCCTCCCTCGGCTCGCCGAACGCCTACTCGTTCAACATGCCCTCGGTGTCGGCCAGCGGGGCCATCACCGTCGAGCGCGGCGCCGGGACGAAGGCCGAGAAGGTCACCTTCACCCGGCTCGGCGGCATGTGCCCGCGCTGCGAGGGCATGGGCTCGGTCACCGACATCGACCTGACCGCGCTCTACGACGACCGCAAGTCGCTGTCCGACGGCGCGCTCACCGTTCCCGGCTACAGCATGGACGGCTGGTACGGCCGGGTCTTCAGCGGCGCCGGCCTGCCCATGGACAAGCCGATCGCCGAGTTCTCGAAGAAGGAGCTGCACACCCTCCTCCACGCGCAGCCCACCAAGGTCAAGGTGGACGGGGTCAACCTCACCTACGAGGGCCTCATCCCGAAGATCCAGAAGTCGATGCTCGCCAAGGACGTCGACGCCATGCAGCCGCACGTGCGGCGCTTCGTCGAGCGGGCCGTCACCTTCACGACCTGCCCCGACTGCGACGGCACGCGGCTGAGCGCCGAGGCCCTGTCGTCGAAGATCCGCGGCAAGAACATCGCCGACCTCTGCCGGATGCAGATCAGCGACCTCGCCGGCTGGCTGCGCGACCTCGACGAGCCCACCGTCGGGCCCCTGCTGGCCGGGCTGCGGCACACCCTCGACTCCTTCGTCGAGATCGGGCTGGGCTACCTGTCCCTGGACCGCCCGGCCGGCACGCTCTCCGGCGGCGAGGCGCAGCGCACCAAGATGATCCGCCACCTCGGGTCGTCGCTGACCGACGTCACCTACGTCTTCGACGAGCCGACCATCGGGCTGCACCCGCACGACATCCAGCGGATGAACGACCTGCTCCTGCGGCTGCGCGACAAGGGCAACACCGTGCTCGTGGTCGAGCACAAGCCCGAGACGATCGCGATCGCCGACCACGTCGTCGACCTCGGCCCCGGCGCCGGCACCGAGGGCGGCGAGGTGGTCTTCGAGGGCACCGTCGAGGAGCTGCGCCGCAGCGGCACCCGCACCGGCCGCCACCTCGGCGACCGGGTGTCCCTCAAGCCGGAGGTGCGCACGTCGACCGGCGCCCTGGAGATCCGCGGCGCCCGGCAGAACAACCTGCGCGGTGTCGACGTCGACGTCCCGACGGGCGTGCTCACCGTCGTCACCGGCGTGGCCGGCTCCGGCAAGAGCTCGCTGATCCACGGCAACCTGGCCGGCCGGGACGGCGTGGTGGTCGTCGACCAGTCGGCGATCCGGGGGTCGCGCCGGTCCAACCCGGCGACCTACACCGGCCTGCTGGAGCCGATCCGCAAGGCGTTCGCCAAGGCCAACGGCGTGAAGCCGGCCCTGTTCAGCGCCAACTCCGAGGGCGCCTGCCCGACCTGCAACGGCGCCGGGGTCATCTACACCGACCTCGGCGTCATGGCCACGGTCGAGTCCACCTGCGAGGAGTGTGAGGGCAAGCGATTCCAGGCCGCGGTGCTGGAGTACTCGCTGGGCGGCAGGAACATCGCCGAGGTCCTCGCGATGAGCGTGGCCGAGGCCGAGGAGTTCTTCCGCGGTGGGGAGGCGCGCACGCCCGCGGCGCACGCGATCCTCGACCGGCTCGCCGACGTCGGGCTGGGATACCTCACCCTCGGTCAGCCGCTCACCACCCTCTCCGGCGGCGAGCGGCAGCGGCTCAAGCTGGCCACCCGCATGGCGGAGAAGGGCGGGATCTACGTCCTCGACGAGCCGACGACCGGCCTGCACCTGGCCGACGTCGAGAACCTCCTCGGCCTGCTCGACCGGCTGGTCGACGCCGGGACGACCGTCATCGTCATCGAGCACCACCAGGCGGTCATGGCGCACGCCGACTGGATCATCGACCTCGGTCCCGGCGCGGGGTCCGAGGGTGGCCTGGTCGTCTTCGAGGGCACCCCGGCCGACCTCGTCGCCGCTCGCTCCACCCTCACGGGGCAGCACCTCGCGGAGTACGTGGCCGGCTGAGGCGGAACGCCTGGTCGATGGCGCTATCATCGCCGCATGACGATGATCGTGGCCGGCGACGGCCGGAACACCCGCGCCGAGGCCCCGGTCGACGAGGCGGCGGCCCTCACCGCTGCGGCCTGCCTGTTCCGCAGCCTCGGCGACCCCAGCCGGCTCGCCATCGTGCGCCACCTCGCCCTCGGGGAGCACAAGGTCGTCGAGCTCACCCGCCACCTGGGGCTGGCCCAGTCCACCGTCTCGGCGCACCTGGCCTGCCTCCGGGACTGCGGCCTGGTCACCTCCCGCCCGCAGGGGCGGGCGTCGCTGTGGTCGCTGGCGGCGACGCCGGAGGTCCTCGAGCTGCTCGCCGCCACGGAGCGGTTGCTGGCCGCCACGGGGGACGCGGTCACCCTCTGCCCCACCTACGGCGAGGTGGCACCCCGGTGAGCGCAGCGACCACCGCTCCCGCCCCCATCGCAGCCGAACGCGCCCGGCTGGGCCGTCGCGCCCAGCTGCTCGCGGGGGCCGCCGTCACCTACAACGTCGTCGAGGCCGTCATCGCGATCACCGCCGGGCTGGTCGCCGGCTCGGTCGCCCTCGTCGGGTTCGGGCTCGACTCCGTCGTCGAGGTCTCCAGCGGGCTGATCATCCTGTGGCAGTTCCGCCACCACCTCCCGGAGACCCGGGAACGGCTGGCGCTACGGCTGATGGCCTGCTCGTTCTTCGCCCTGGCCGCGTACGTCACGTTCGAGTCGGTGCGCGCGCTGCTGGTCGGCGGCGACCCCGACGCCTCGCCGGTCGGCATCGGCCTGGCCGCCGTCTCCCTGGTCGTCATGCCGTTCCTCTCCTGGGCCCAGCGCCGCACCGGCCGGGCCCTGGGGTCCAGCGCCGTCGTCGCCGACTCCACGCAGACGCTGCTGTGCACCTACCTGAGCGCCGCCGTCCTCGCGGGGCTGGTGCTCAACGCCTGGCTCGGCTGGAGCTGGGCCGACCCGGTCGCCGGCCTGGTCATCGCGGCGGTCGCCCTCCGCGAAGGCATCGAGGCGTGGCGCGGCGAGGGCTGCTGCGCGCCCACCCGCCCCGGTCCGGACGCCGAGGTGGACAGCTGCTGCGGGGGCCCGGGGACCACGCGGTGAGCGGCGGGCACGCCCACGCCCACGCTCACGCCCACGCCAGCGGCCCCGGCGACCGCCGGCGCCTGGTGGTCGTGCTGGCCCTGACGGCGAGCGTGCTCGTCGTCCAGCTGGTCGGGGCACTGGTCTCGGGCTCGCTCGCCCTGCTCGCCGACGCCGCGCACGCCGCCACCGACGCCGCCGGCCTCGCGATCGCCCTGGTCGCGGCCACCCTGGCCCTCCGGCCGGCGACGTCCCAGCGCACCTGGGGCTACCGGCGGGCCGAGGTGCTCGGCGCGACCCTGCAGGCCGCCGTGCTGCTGGCGGTGGGCGGGTACATCGCGGTCGAGGCGGTCGGTCGGCTGGCCGACCCACCGGAGATCACCCCCACCGCCGTGCTGGTCTTCGGCGGGATCGGGCTGGCCGCCAACGTGGCCGGGATCGTGGTGCTCGCCCGCGGCGGGCGCAGCGGCAACGTCAACATGCGGGCGGCGCTGCTGGAGGTCGTCAACGACGCGCTGGGCTCGGTCGCCGTCCTGGTGGCGGCGGTCGTCGTCGCGCTGACCGGCTGGCAGCGCGCCGACGCGGTCGCCTCGCTGGTCATCGTGGCGCTGATCGTCCCGCGCACCCTGGCGCTGCTGCGCGAGACGGTGTCGGTGCTGCTGGAGAGCAGCCCGCCCGGCCTGGACCTCGACGCCGTCCGCACGCACCTGCTCGCGCTGCCGCACGTGCTCGGGGTGCACGACCTGCACGCCTCGCAGATCACCAGCGGGCTGCCCGTGCTCTCGGCGCACGTCGTCGTCGAGGACGGCTGCTTCCACGACGGCCACGCGCCGCAGGTCCTCGACCAGCTCCAGGCCTGCCTGGCCGAGCACTTCCCGGTCGCCGTCGAGCACTCCACCTTCCAGCTCGAGACCGCAGCGCACAGCCACCACGAGCCGGCCGCCCACCACTGACCCGCCCGCTATCGTCGGTCGACGCCGGACCACCGAGGAGCGCCGTGAGCACTGGTCCCGCCTTGACCCGCCGGCTGGGCACCGGCGATGCGGTCGTCATCGGGCTCGGCTCGATGATCGGCGCCGGGGTGTTCGCCGCCTTCTCCCCCGCCGCACAGGCCGCGGGGGCCGGCCTGCTGATCGGGCTCGCCGTCGCCGCGGTGGTGGCCTACTGCAACGCGACGGCGTCGGCGCAGCTGGCCGCCCAGTACCCCACCTCCGGCGGCACCTACGTCTACGGCCGGGAGCGGCTCGGCGAGTGGTGGGGGTTCCTGGCCGGGTGGGGGTTCGTCGTCGGCAAGACCGCCAGCTGCGCGGCCATGGCGCTCACGTTCGCCGCGTACGCCGCACCGGCGGGCTGGGAGCGGCCGGTGGCCGTGGCCGCGGTGCTGGGCCTGACCGCCGTCAACTACCGGGGCGTGACCCGCACCGCCGGGCTGACCCGGATCATCGTTGCCGTCGTGCTCACCGCGCTGGCCGTCGCGGTCGCCGCGAGCCTGCTGGGCGGTGCGACGGCCGCCGACGGGCCGGTGGCGTGGACGTTCACCGACGGCGGGCTGCACGGGATCCTGCAGTCGGCCGGCCTGCTGTTCTTCGCCTTCGCCGGCTACGCGCGGATCGCCACCATGGGCGAGGAGGTGCGCGACCCCGGACGGACGATCCCCCGGGCGATCCCCCTGGCGCTGGGCATCGCCGTCGCGGTCTACGCGGTGGTCGCCGTGACCCTGCTCGCCACGCTGGGCCCGGGCGGCGTCGCCGCCACCTCGGCACCGCTGGCCGCGGCGGTGGACGCCGGCGGGTGGGCGTGGGCGGAGCCGGTGGTCCGCGTCGGCGCGGCAGCGGCCGCGCTGGGCGCGCTGCTGGCGCTGGTCGCCGGCATCGGGCGCACCGGCCTGGCGATGGCCCGCCAGGGCGACCTGCCCCGGTACCTGGCCGCGGTGCACCCGCGCTTCTCCGTGCCGCACCACGCCGAGCTCACCCTCGCCGCGCTGGTCTGCCTGCTCGTGCTCACCGTCGACCTGCGCGGCGCGATCGGCTTCTCCTCCTTCGGCGTGCTGCTCTACTACTTCGTGGCCAACACCGCGGCCTTCACCCAGGACCGCGCGCACCGCCGGTTCCCCCGGCCGCTGCAGGTGCTCGGTGCGGTCGGCTGCCTGGTGCTGGTCGCCGCACTGCCCGCGCAGGCGGTGGTCGGCGGCGTCCTCGTGTTCGCCGTCGGCATCGCCTACCGCGCCGTCCGGCTGCGGCTCGCCGCGCGGTAGGCAGCCTGTTCACGCGGCCGCGGGCAGCGGCACGCTTCTGGACCGCGACCGGCCCAGCACGCCGACCGCCGCCCAGGAGAGCCCGCCGAGCAGCTGGTCCGCGACGGCCACGCCGTCCAGGCCGGCGGCGAGCAGCGGCGGCCAGGCGAGGATCGCGACGGCGGCGACCGCGGCCGCCGCCGCAGTGCTGGGCTGCCACCTGGCGAGTGCGGCGGCGAGCACGAGCGCGCCGACGGCGGTGACCGCCGTCCCCGCCAGGTACAGGGTCCAGCCGCCGACGGCCAGTTCCCGCGGCCCGCCGCGCAGACCGCCGCCCAGCACGAACTCCACGCCGACGCCGAGCCAGGAGAGGACGAAGCCGGTGGCGACGACGGACCAGCCGACCTCGGCGGCACGTGCGGCGGCCGCTCGCGCAGCCGCGATCGCGCCCGCGGCGAGCAGCGCGAGCGGGAGCAGCGCCACCCGGTTCCAGCCGACGTAGTGCAGACCCAGCCATGCACCGTCCCAGGTGGTCATCACGCCGTAGCGGGACGGCACCCACGTCGCTGCGCCGAGCACGAGCAGGACCGCGGCGGGGGTCGGGAGCGACCGGTCGGAAGTGTGCACCCGGCGATCCTGGCGGGCGCCGGCCCGCGCGTCACCGCCTCCGCGCGCGAGGCGGTGACGCCCCCGTCCGGGCGACGCGCGTCCCACCCGCCCCCGTGGACGTGGACGGCGGGTCCCCGCATGGCGCATCATTGGCAGTCTCCGGGCGGGAGTGCCAGCCCGGACCCCTACCTCCGCTCGACCAGGGAGAGCCACGACGTGCCCACGTACCAGTACGCCTGCACCAACGCCGAGGGCAAGCACGAGTTCGAGGTGGTGCAGTCCTTCACCGACGCCCCGGTGAGCGAGTGCCCCGAGTGCGGCGCCGCGGTGCGCAAGGTCTACGGCTCGGTCGGCGTCGTCTTCAAGGGCTCGGGCTTCTACCGCACCGACAGCCGGTCGAACGGCAAGTCGTCGGAGAGCACGGGCAGCAACGGGGCCTCGACGGACACCTCGTCGTCGACCCCGGCCAAGGAGAGCTCGTCGAGCTCGGCCTCCACCTCGTCGACGACGCCGTCGACGTCCGGCAGCGGGGCCAAGGCCGCCACCACCTGAGGTCGGCGGTCCGGGGCCCTCCACAGCGCCGCCCGCGGTCCACAGCTCCCGCCGGCCGGCTGCAGGGCCGCCGCCGGCTCGGGCAGGGTCGGCGCATGCTGCGCCTGCGCCGACCCCGGTTCCCGCTGCTGACGGCCCGCCGGCTGGCCGCCGCGCTGCTCGCCGCGCTCGCGCTGGCCCTCGCGCTGCGCCCGGCGCCCACCCCGGCCGACGGGGAGCAGCCGCGCACGGCCCCCGTCGTGGTGGCGGCCACCGACCTGCCGGCCGGCACCAGCCTGACCCGCGAACACCTGGCCCTCGTCCGGCTGCCGCGCGGTGCGGTGCCCGACGGCGCGGTGGGCGTCGCGGATCCCCTGGTGCGGCGCGTGCTCGCCGGGCACGTCCGCCGGGGGGAGCCGCTCACCGACGCCCGGCTGGTCGGCGCCGGGCTGACGGCCCTGCTGCCCCCCGGCCAGGTGGCGGCTCCGGTGCGCCTGGCCGACCTGGCGGTCGCGGCGCTGCTGCGGGCCGGCGACCGGGTGGACGTGCTGGCCACCGGAGCGGGCCCGGGGCCGGCCGAGCGGGTGGCGGCTGGGGCGCTGGTCCTCGCCGCCCCGACCGGGGACGCCGGTGAGCCGGGCGCCGGGTTGCTCGTCCTCGCCGTCGACGAGGCCACCGCGGCCCGGATCGCGGCCGCCGCGGCCACCGCGACGCTCACCGTCAGCCTGCCGCCCCCGACCTGAGGACGCCGGCCGGGTGTGGCTGGATGATCGGGTGCTCAACGGTTTCAAGGACTTCCTGTTCCGCGGCAACGTCGTCGACCTGGCCGTGGCCGTGGTCATCGGCTCGGCGTTCACCGCGGTGGTGACCTCGTTCGCCGACTCGTTCCTCCGGCCGCTCATCGAGCTGCTGGGCGGCGGGGGCGAGTTCGGGGGCGTGCTGGTGGTCGACGGTCAGCGGTTCACCTGGGGCGCCTTCCTCAGCACGGTGATCACGTTCGTGCTGACGGCCGCGATCGTCTACTTCCTGGTCATCCTGCCGGTGCACCGGCTGTTCGCCCGCCGGGCGCGCGGCGAGGAGCCCGGCCCCGTCGGACCGACGGAGCTGGAACTGCTGGTCGAGATCCGGGACCTGCTCCGCGCGCAGCAGGTGGGGACCGGCTGGAACGGCCCTTCTGCAAGGTCCCGCCGCGAGCCAGCGAGTGGCGGGGAGCAGGAGGGCCCTTGATCAGTCGCTGCCCCAGTGCGGCGGCCGGTCCTCGAGGTAGCGCCGATCGGCCTCGGCGCCGTCGGCCGGGCGCTCCCCCCAGCCCACGTCGCTGTCGTCCGTCGCCCGGTCCAGCCGCAGCGGTCGCGCGGGCGGCCGGGCCGGTGCCTCGGCGGGGAGCGGCTGGCCGAGCCCCTCGAGCACCTCGGCTGCGGGGAGCGCGGCGAGCACCGCACCCGGCACCGCGAGCTTGGCGCCGCGGGTGCCCGAGCCGACGACCACGAGCTCGGCCGCCGCCACCGCCGCGTCGACGAGGACCGGCCAGGTGGCGGGCAGCCCGACCGGGGTGATGCCCCCGTAGGCCATGCCGCTCTCGGCCACCGCGACGTCCTGCGGCGCGAACGACGCCTTGCGGGCGCCCAGGTGCCGGCGCACCAGCCCGTTGACGTCGGCGCGGGTGGTGGCGAGGACCAGGCAGGCGGCCAGCGTCGTCTCCCCGGCGCGGCGGGCGGCGACGACGACGCAGTTGGCCGACGCGGCGAGCGGCACCCCGTAGGCGTCGGTGAAGGCGGCGGTGTCGGCGAGGTCCTCGGCGATCTCCGCGACCCAGGCCGGCCCGGCCAGCGCGGGCAGCGCGGCGGCGACCGGCGGGGCCAGGAGGCCGGGGCGCCCGGCGGCCGGCAGCCAGCGCAGCGAGCCGAGGACAGGGGCAGCGGGGTCGGGCATGCCCCCGATCCTGCGGCACGGCGTCGGCGCGCTGCAGCCGGGTCCCGTGGCGGGATCCCGGCGACGCGTGGCCGGTTCCCGGCTGTCGGCCCGCCCGGGCGCGCGCCAGGATGGCGCCATGATCGGTCAACTGCACTCCGTCGTGATCGACGCGCCCGACGCACACGCCCTGGCCGGCTTCTACGCCGACCTCCTCGGCATGCAGATCAGCCGGGGCGGGCCCGGGGACGACTGGGTCGTCGTCACCGGCGCGGGGTACCGGCTGGCCTTCCAGCAGGCGCCGGACCTGCGGCCGCCGGACTGGCCGGACCCCGAGCGCCCGCAGCAGTTCCACCTCGACGTGCGGGTCGCCGACATCGAGGAGGCCGAGCCGAAGGTGCTGGCCCTGGGCGCCCGGAAGCTGCCCGGCGGCGGGGGCGACTTCCGGGTCTACGCCGACCCGGTCGGCCACCCCTTCTGCCTGGTGTGGGACGCGTGAGCGGTCCCCCGGTGGACCCGACGGCGGCAGCCGGCGCATTCGTCTCGGCGATGAGGTTCGACGTCGCCGAGGCCACCGGCACGCGGGTGACCGGGCACGTCGATCTCGGGCCCGACCAGCACACGCCGTGGGGCGTCGTGCACGGCGGGCTGTACTGCTCGGTCGTCGAGTCGGCGGCCAGCATCGGGGCCAGCCTCGCGGTGCGGGACCGCGGGCAGTTCGCCGTCGGCGTCAACAACAACACCGACTTCCTCCGCTCGATGACCGGCGGCCGGGTCGACGTCGTCGCGGAGCCGGTGCAGCAGGGGCGCACCCAGCAGCTGTGGCAGGTCGCCCTCACCCGGGAGGACGGCGCGCTGGTCGCCCGCGGGCAGGTGCGGCTGCAGAACGTGCCACTGCCCGCCTAGGCCAGCACCGCCGGGTCGAGCACGACCTGGAAGAGCGCACGCGGGTCCTGGAGGGTCGCGGGCGGCCGGGCCGCCGCCCGCGGCACCACCCGGTCGAAGCGGGCCGGGCGGCGGTGCGGCAGCAGCTCCCGGCCCTGGAACAGGTACTCCCCCACCACCTCGCCGAGGAGCAGCCCGGCGCCGTGCTCGATCGGCAGCGCGACCGGATCACCGGGCCTCATCTCGTCGAGGAAGGCCGACAACTGGCGCAGGTCCTTGGCCGGGCGGCGACCCGAGATCTCCTTGGACAGCGCCCGCAGCTCGGTGGGATCCAGCCCGGTGGCGTCGACGTCGATGCCCGACTGGACGCCGAGCCCGACGACGCCCGCCGCCAGGCAGGCGCCCAGCTCGTTGTGCGCGCGCGGCCGGACCACCCACACCCGCACCCCGTCGGGCTCCGGCGTCGGGGGCACGTCGTCCGGCCCCGGCCATACGTAGGGCAGGTCGTCGGGCTCGGGGCCGAAGAGCTCGGTGAAGCGGGCCCGGTAGAACTCCGGGTCCTTGGCGATCAGGTTCGACCGGTGCGAGCGGTGCAGCTCCTCGTCGCCCACCCAGGAGGGCAGGAGCCCGGCCGCCGCCAGCTCCGCCTGCGGCACGCCGACGACGTCGGGCGCGAACTCACCGATCAGCGTCTCGGTGGTGTCGGCGAAGCCGCGCTCGCGCCAGACCCGGACCATGGCCAGGCCGTAGGCGACCAGCGCCGGTGTCCGGCCGCGCCACATCGCGACGACGGGGTGGCTGGCCCAGCCGTAGTCGGGCAGCTCGAGGGCGCGCAGGATCTGCAGCGTCTCCACGCGCTGCTTGCCCAGCCGCGGCGAGTCGAGCAGCCGCGCGCTCTCCTCGAAGTCGGCCACCGGCACGAAGGTCTGCATCGCGGCGGTTCCTGCCCCTCCGAGCAGGTGGTGAATCTTCGGTCCTGGTCGGCCTCCTGCAGGGGCCCGCTGCGAGCCTGCGAGCAGTGGGGGCAGGGAGGTCCTTCCTCAACCGCCGAGCGGCCGCAGCGCCGCCGACCGGCTCATCCCAGCCGGCCGGCCAGCTCGGGCAGGACCACGCCCAGCGGAGCGTCGACCTTGAGCGTCGCCTTCGCATCGCCCCGGGTGGGCCCGGAGTTCACGATGGCGACGGGGATCCCCCGCTTGGCGGCGTGGATGACGAACCGGTAGCCGCTCATCACGGTCAACGACGAGCCGAGCACCAGCAGCGCCCGCGCGTCGTCGACCAGCGCGAAGCAGGCATCGACCCGGTCCCGCGGCACCGTCTCGCCGAAGAACACGACGTCGGGCTTGAGCGGGCCGCCCCCGCACGCCAGGCAGCCGACCATCACGAACCCGTCGAGCGCCTCGTCGGGCAGCTCCGCGTCGCCGTCGGGGTTGACCTCGTCGACCGGCTCGGGGCGGAACCCGGGATTGGCCGCCCGCAGCCGCACGTCGAGGTCGGCGCGCGAGGCGACGTCCCCGCAGGCCAGGCAGACGGTGCGGTCCAGCCCACCGTGCAGCTCCAGGACGTCGCGCGCCCCGCCGGCCTGGTGCAGCCCGTCGACGTTCTGGGTGATCACCTCGGCCACCGCACCGGCCCGCTGCAGCGCGGCGACGGCCCGGTGCCCGGCATTGGGCCGCGCCCCGGCGATCTGCCGCCAGCCGACGAAGCTGCGCGCCCAGTAGCGGTGCCGTCCGCGGGGGTCGCGGGTGAACGTCTGGTACGTCATCGGGGTGTGCCGGCGCAGCGACCCGGTGGCACCTCGGTAGTCGGGGATGCCGGAGTCGGTGGACAACCCGGCGCCGGAGAGGACGACGGTCCCGCCGCCGCCGAGCAGGCCGACGAGCTCGGGGAGGCCCTCGACGGTGGAGGTCGCTACGGTCACCCCGCCATCGTCCCTGCCGCGCGGCGGATGCGCCGCCGGCCCGATCGAGGAGGCCGACCGTCGTCCCCACGCCGACCCCCCGGACCACCGACCGCCGCGAGCCCGCACGCCGCCGGAGCACCGCGTGACCGGCTGGTGGTGGGACGTCATCGGCCTGGCGATCGTCGCGTTCGCGGTCGTCGACGAGGCGCGGACGACGCTGGCGGTGGCCAGTGGCCCGGGCCCGCTCACCCGGCTGATCACCGACGCGGTGTGGCGGCTGGCCCGGCGACCGGCGGTGGCGGAGGCGGCTCCGGTGCGCTTCGTGGGCGGCCCCGGCGTCGTCCTCGTCGCAGCGACCCTCGGCGCCTGGTTCAGCCTGCTCTGGCTCGGCTGGTCGCTGGTCTTCCTCGGTGACGAGGACGCGGTCGTCGGCGCGTCGAGCGGGGCGCCGGCGTCGGTCTGGGAACGGTTCTACTTCGCCGGCTACAACGTCGCCACCCTGGGCAACGGCGGCTACCAGCCCGCCGGGGCCGGCTTCCAGCTGGCCACCATGGCCGCCGCGCTCAGCGGGATGCTGCTCATCACGCTGGGCGTCTCCTACCTGACCTCGGTGATCTCCGCCGTGGTCGGCAAGCGGAGCTTCGCCTCGCAGATCACCGGGTTCGGGAACACCGGCACGGAGATGGCCACGGGCCTGGTCGCGGCGGGGACGGCGCTCCCGGCGGTGGTGCCCTTGTCGTCGCTGTCCGCGACCTTGGCGACGCTGGGGCAGCAGCACCGGGCGTACCCGCTGCTGCACGCCTACCGGCCGCGGACGCCCGAGCTCGGCACCGCCCCCGCCGTCGCGGTGCTCCTGGACGCGACCCTGGTGCTGTCGTCGGCGGCCGACCCGGCCGGCCGGCTCCCCGCCGGGCTGCGCCGGTCGGTCGTCTCCTCCGTGCAGCAGTACGTCGACCACGCCCCCGCGACCGGGAGCGAGCGCACCCGGACGGCGCCGCCGCTGGACGCCGCGGGGATCGGCCGGGCCGGGCTGGGGGTCGACCCGGCCCAGCTCGCCGCGCTGACCGCGGAGCACGCCCAGCTGCGGGACCAGCTGGCCCGCCGGATCGGGGCGGCCGGTTACCGATGGCCCGGCGGTGACCACGCGTCGTCCTGACGGACGGCGGTTCGGGCTCAGCCGGCGGCGACCGCTTCCTCGAGCCGGGCCAGCATCGCGTCCTGGATGCGGGCCAGGCCCTTGGGGGCGAAGGTGCGCTCGAAGAACCCGCCGATGCCGGTGGCACCGGTCCACGTGGTGCGGGCCCGGACCGTGCTGACCCCCGCGTCGGCGGCGGAGACGGTCCAGGTGGTCACCATGCTGGAGTTGGTGTCGGTCTCCACGAGCGCCCCGTCGGAGGTCTCGGTGACGACGACGTCCTGCTCGCGCACCCGCTTGGAGGTGGCCTGCAGGCGCCAGTGGACCTTCGTGCCGGCGCCCTGGCCGCCGGCGTCCACGCGGTACTCGCTGTACTGCTCGGGGAGCACCGCGGGACGGGTGACGGCGTAGTCGGCGAGCGCGGCGCGGACGACGTCCGCCGGTGCGCGCAGGACACGTTCGGTGGTGGCGACGACCTGACCCATGCACCCATCCTGCCCGCCGGCCGACCGGCTACGCCTGCCCCTCCTCGGTGTTGAGGTAGGAGCAGCGGAAGCGGGCGCCGGCCATCGCCTCGGTGAAGCGTGCCTCCCACATCGGGTCGTCCGCCGGGAAGCTGTCGAACACCCGCTCCTCGAGCACCTCCGGGTGTCCGTCGGGACCCGGACAGCTGCGGCGCAGCAGCACCCGCGTCATCCCGTCCACCTCGTCGTGGGCGGCGTGCCAGTGCGCTGCGGCGACCGCCCGCGCCCGCCACTCCCGTACGCGCCCGGGCAGCAGCCGGCCGGCGGCCGGCCACGGCTGAGGCGTCGAGACGATCCAGACGACGATCCCGGCCAGCAGCAGGAGCAGCAGTGCAGCCGCCAGGACGCCGACCATGCCCAGCACGGTAACCCCGCGAGCGGCCGCCCGGCCGGTTCCGCTGAGCCGCTCCGGCTCAGCCGGCGACGGCCTGCGGCAGCACCACGGCCGCGGACCGTTCCTCGGTCGCCGGAGATCGCACCGGGGGACCCAACGCCGACTCCGGCCGCCCGCCGCCCCGGCCTCGGGGCCCACCGGGTCAGATCTCGACGGGAGCGGCGGTCAGGTCGTGCGCCCCGCAGGTGCAGCCGTTGCGGGCGGAGAGCACCAGCGAGACGGCGTGCGCCCGGTCGCGGGCGCCGAGCTTGCGCAGGATCGCCTTCACGTGCGACTTCACCGTGTCCTCGGAGATGAACAGGTTCTCGCCGATCGTGCGGTTGGACTGGCCCAGGACGAGCTCGTCGAGGACGTCGGACTCCCGGCGGGTCAGCGGCACCGCGGGGGTGAGCTCGCGGGCGACCGGGGCGGCCGCGCCCGGCTCCACCCGACGGATCTGCGGGTCGACGACGGTGCGACCGGCGCGGGCGGCCAGCACGGCCCAGCCGAGCAGCGTGGCGGAGGTGTTCATCAGCAGGTAGCCGCGGATGCCGGCGGCCAGTGCCTCGTTGACCACGGCCGGGTCCTCGGACGTCGCCACGGCGACGATCGCCGTCCGCGGGAAGCGGCGGCGCAGGTCGCGGCAGGCGGTCAGCGTGGCGCTGCGCCCGGAACCGAGCTCCACGACCACCGCGTCCGGGCGGGCGGACTCGGCCAGCACCAGGGCGCGGCGGGGCTCCCCCGGCGCACCGACGACCTGCATGCCGGCGGTCTCGTCGATCATGCCGACGAGACCGCGGCGCAGGACGGGTGCGTCGGCGAGGACGAGAACCCGGGTGACGCCGGCACTGGGGATGGACACGCTGGTTGCTCCGCTCACGTTCGGTGACGACCTGACGTGACCTCCATCGACCGGGTGAACGCACTGCTTGAGCACCACACCGTCTGCCGGCACGTGCCTGGGTCGGCAGACACCACCGAGCGGCTGCGGCCCCGGTCCCGTGCGGAGCCGACCGGTGCGGTGGTCGCCCGTCGCGGCGCGGTGCCATCGTGCCGCCGGCCGTCCCGGATCCCGCGGACTGCGGGAGTCCCGGATCCCGCGGACTGCGGGAACAGGGACGCCGCAGCCGCGGGCCCAGGGCGCGGGTGGCGCGCCGTCAGTCCGTGACCACCAGCTCCGTCGTGTTGGTGGCGCGGTCCCAGGTGATGTAGCCGTTCTGGAAGTCGCTGCGCCGACCGCCGGGCACGTCGTACTCCCCGCTGACCGGGTAGCCCAGCGGCCCCATCTCCCAGCCCGAGCGCTCCCAGCGGTCCCGGATCTCCCCGTACACCTCATGCGCCCCCGTGCTCGGCGACCAGTAGATCGAGCCGCCGCCGTAGCCCCCGGCGAAGTGGTTGTACCGGCCCTCACCGTCCGCGGTCCCGAGCTCCCCGGTGATCGGGTAGCCCAGCACGCCCTGCTCCCAGCCCAGCTCCTCCCAGCGGTCCCGGATCTCCCCGTACGTCTCGTGCGCACCGGTGCTCGGCGACCAGTGGATCGAGCCACCGCCGTAACCCCCGGCGAAGGCGTTGTACCGGCCCA